>JAGBYC010000243.1 GCA_017628935.1 Clostridia bacterium
AAATATAGCGCCCTATTACGTAATTTAAAATTTATGCTATGGCGCTGATAATTTTTTATTGTTTTATTCGTAAATTTTATTTTTTGCCCTATTATATATAGTTTTATATAAATATTAGCACGTAATTTACACTAAACTGATGGTGTATTGATTAAATTTTAAAAATATAAAATATTTCAAAATGTGCGATAAAATCGCGTTTTTTGTAAATTATTAAATAAATTATACGCGTTAAATTTGCGTGTTTTTTTAAATACTGCTTTATAGCCTTTTCGTCAATAAAATAACTTGATAATTTATCATGAAAGGCTTTTTGATGGTTCATATGTAAGGTGTGGCATAATTCGTGAACTATAACGTAGTCGATAACTCGTTTTTTAAGCATAACAAGTCTTGTATTTAATTGTATAACTTTTTTACTGGTACAACTGCCCCAACGTGCTTTAAATTCTTTAATTTCAACCTTACTATAACTAAACCCGTAATACTTTGCAATTTGTTCTACTCTTTTTGGTAAAAAATCGTTAGCAAGTTTGGTGTACGTATTTTTAAAGTTAGCGTTGTAATCAACTTCTTCACCAAACAACAGCCCTTTTTTATACGTTAAAACGTTTTCAAAGAAATTTGCGTAACCGTCTAACCTATTTTTAGTTTTTAAAATCCAACTTTGTTTTGATTTAATAAAACTTTCAATTTTAGCGTTAGTGTACGACAACGGAGCCGTAACTACGGCTTCTTTATTTGTTATAAATTTAATTGTAATAGTTTTATATTTACCTTTTTTTACCGTTATTTTCATATTTATATTTTAGCATATTTTAATTAAAAATTAAAGTATTTAAAAATAAAAATTGACATAATTTTAACTTAGTGCTATAATTATATAAACAAATTGAAAATTTGTTAATTTTACTGAAATAATCGGGGTTATTATGAAAAATAATGAATTTCGTGGCTTAAATGAAGGCGTAATTTTATACGTTTTAAAAAGTGGCGATAGGCATACTGATGAAATTAAAGCGCTTATCGACGAAACTTTTTTTGAAATTAAAGTAGGCACATTATACTCTATTATTACAAGATTAAAAAATCAAAAATTTATTAGCGAATACCGTTCAAGTAGCGATGGTTCACGTAGAAAGTATTTTGCTTTAACTGCTGATGGCGTTACCTACTTTAACAATACTTACGGTGAAAAATTTGTAAATGCGCCTAAATTAGAAGTAAAGGTTGAACGCGTTGTTGTAGAACCTACCGTTAAACGTGAAAAACCTGCTCCTGCCCCTAAAAAAGAAGAAATTTACGAAAATTATGTTAAATCAGTTGAAAACGACGTTGAAAAAAGTGAAGAACCTATTATAAACGATATTGATTTTTCACAAATTACTGATTTTGAAAATTTCAATATTTACGAATTGCAAACTAAAGAACGCACATATACTGCTGAACCTACAGTAGCCGTTAAACAGCCCGTTGAAGAAAAACCTAAAACAGTATCGGTAAACCCAGAAATTCCAGTTTACACTGCCCCTGAAGTTGAACCCGTTAAGCCTGAAATCGATTTCGATAGCGTAAACAACGTTAATTTCGAATACAAGTCAGTACTTAATACGCTTTTCCCTAAAAATACGGCAACAGCGCAACAATTTACGGCATATCAATCGTATGAAGACGCCGTAGCGCAAGAATCTACTCAAGTAAAAGACGTGTCTACCGACGCTAAAGAAGATTTTGACGATATTTATTCTTACGCTGAAAAAGACGGTATTAAAATTAGAACGTCGTCTGACACAAATAGATACGAAGGCTCTAAAATTTTACATAATTTATTACGTTTCCATTCTTCGTTTGTATGGTACGTAACCGTAATAGTTGAGTTTTTATTGTTATCACTTTGTTTTTCAAGCGTAGTACCGTTTGATTCAACGTTATTTGCAAAAATTTGTTTATTTACTGCAATAGTTCCGTTTATTTCTACAATAATTTACTTTACAAATACAAGCCATACGGTAAAAGATTTACCACGCTTTAAAGAAGTTATTGAAATTTCACTTATTATTGCAATTAGCGCAATTATTATAACTATTGCCCTTTCGTCAATTTTAGAAATTAACTTTAAAGATATAAACGAAGTTTATACAAACTTAATAACTCCAGCGTTAATAGCGTTAAACGTTCCTATTTTCTACGTTATAAAATACTTCTTATCTAACCTTGAGTTTTATCAAACAATATAATAAAAGCGCCCTTAAAGGCGCTTTTTTATTATTTATTTGAAAGTTCTAATTTAATTGACCTTGCTGAAACAATACCGTCTTTAATCATACCAGATAAACATACTAAAATATCTTCAATTGAGTCTTTTCTGCCGTTTTTAAACCATGAAAATATAATTTCAACAGTTCCACTAATTAAAAATTTAATAACGTAAGGAACTATAGGATTTGCATCTTGTCTAAATTCAATATATTTATCGTAAAACGCTTCAGTAAAATTATCAATTAAATCTTGAACGAGCGTTCCAGAGTGTTTTGAGAACATTACGTATTCAGAAAACGCAGAATTTTCGATTAAAATTAACGTTAATTCCTTCATAAACGTATACGGATTTAAAATTATATCATTATACGAATATTTGTTGTAAATATCTGAAAAAACAACGAAAACGCTTTCGTAAATATCCGTCATAACGTCGTGTATCGTTTTGTAATGAGTGTAAAAACTGTTACGATTAACGTGCGCTAAGGTTGTAATTTCACAAATAGTAATATCGCGTGGTGACTTTGTTTTTAAAAGCACCATTAAAGCCGTTTTGATTTTTGAACGCGTTTTTGTACTACGCTTATCTTTTTTAAAAACTAAATTTTCCATACAAAAATTATATTAGATACGTAGTTAAATTGCAAGTGTTTTATGCAAAAAGTTTAAAATTTGCATAATATCACGCCTATTTATATAATTTTTTACCTATTTACACAAAGTAAAATATTTTTTTGAATTTATTTGAAATTTTAAGGCTAAAATGCTTGCAAAAAAACTTTAAATTGTTTATAATACATAGGTAAATTAAATACGGAAGGTTGGCTGAGCGGTCGAAGGCGGCGGTCTTGAAAACCGT
>JAGBYC010000244.1 GCA_017628935.1 Clostridia bacterium
CGTATCGGCTGGCTTACCAGTATACGAAGGTATGATAGTTGGCGTTAACTCACGCGAAGAAGACTTAGTTGTTAACGTTTGCAAACAAAAACACCTTACAAACAACCGTGCAAGTGGTAGCGAAGAGGCGCTTAAACTTATTCCACCAACTACTATGAGTTTAGAACAATGTATGGAATTTATTGCTGACGACGAACTTTTAGAAGTTACCCCTAAATCAATTAGACTTAGAAAGAAAATTTTATCTAAAGACTTACGTATGAAAGAATGGAGTAAGCGTAAAAAATCTAATTAACAAAAACTGCGAATTTTCGCAGTTTTTTTATGTTTTTATTGACAAATACAGGTAAAATATGAAATAATACTCATATAAAGTTATGAAAAGCATATTATTTGAAAATTTAAACAATTTTAAATTTAATATAAATCACGTTGTTAGCCCTAACAAAATTACTCCACTTGCATCTAATAGCTACGGGCTTTTTATTAACGTGTTAGGCAGTGTTTCGGTTATGGTTAACGATAGCGTTTTACCACCAGTTAGTGGTGGCGTTACGGCAATTAAACCGTTTGATTTTTGTATGCCTATTTATCAAAACAATAATAAGTACGAATATTATTATATAAATATTGAAAATGGTGGTGAATTTATTACCAATTATTTTAGTAATAATTTTAATAACAACGCAACTTTATCGTACAACGAAGATAATAAAAGTGAAATTATTTCAATTTGCAACATTTTAAGCAATAATAACCTTTCACAAACGGAAAATTACTATTACTTTTTTAAACTTTTGTCTACCCTTTTAAAAGTTGAAAACGAATATAGTAACAACGATAACTGGCTTAGTAACGACGTATACTTTGCAATAAAATACGTAAATGCTAATTTAACTAATAAAATTACGCTTGATAACTTAGTTGGCACGTCAAACGTAAGCGTTAATAGTTTAGAACGCCATTTTATTTCAAGCGTTAACGTCACCCCTTACACGTATATTCAGTTAAAACGATTAGCTTTTAGCATTAAACTTTTAAATGAAGGAAAATCAGTTGAAGATGCGTGTGCTTTAAGTGGTTTTAGCGATTATTCGCATTACATTGCGTTATTTAAAAAATTTTATACGATAACCCCTTTAAAATACAAAAAAAGCCTATCAAAATAAAAAAAGCACGGCTAAATTATTTGACTTAGGCTTTAAAATACATTATAATAGTTGAGTAATTAGGGGAATGGCTCAATGGTAGAGTTACGGTCTCCAAAACCGCAGGTTGGGGGTTCGAGTCCCTCTTCCCCTGCCAAAAATACACTTATCACTTTTGTGGTAGGTGTATTTTTAATTTTAGCGTAAGGGACGAGAACGCCACGTTATAAAATTGAGAACGCCACGCTTTAAAATATTTAAGTGCACGCGTAAACATAGGTACATATAATTAGGTGTTGATTTTTTATTTTAATCAGATAGGGATGAGAACCCGTAGGGTTCGGCGACGCAGCGGCAAGCCCGCGATAGGGATTGCCGTCTGCCAAAGTCTCGAAGCAGGCAAATAATTTTGGGCACCGCTCGGAGCGGTCAAAATTATGCCGATGCAGAGTATCCACCCGATTTTGAAGTAATAAGTA
>JAGBYC010000245.1 GCA_017628935.1 Clostridia bacterium
CTCTATTGAGTTGCGAAGGTATTTGCCCGCGTTATACACAGGAACTATTACACTTATCATAAAAACCCCTTATTTTAATTCTAAAGCGTCTTCTAAGTAGTTGGCGCTTTTTAATTTTTCATTAAGTAAAAACTCGTTAGCTTTAGTAAAGTCAACGTCATTTAAATTTACGTTATCTAATTCTTCTTCACTTTCAATAGACCTATCAAGCAAATTGGTTTTACTTAAAATATCGCTAATACGGTTATCAGTTTTACCGTTTAAAACATAAAACTTTTTACGGTATATAAGCGAGAAAGCAGTTCCGTGAAAAGACGACGTAATAACCATTTCAGCGTTATCAATAAGCGATAAAAAGTCGCACGGGCCACAGTCGTATTTTTTAACGAAAGTATTAAAAATATCGTTTTTGTTATTGTATTTAGTAATTACAACGGGTAAACGTAATTTTTTAGATATTTGTTTAACTATTTTAAGTTGCTTTTTAGATGGTTCTAAGCAGTATAAAAGTATATACTTACCGTTACGATAGTTAGCGTTTGACTGAATTTTGCGAAAATCTTCTTTATCTAAAAGTAAGGTTGGGTCAACATGAATTTCAGGCGTTTTACCCGTTAAAAGTTCAACGTTTTTAGCGCTACCTTCTTCACGCGTAGAAATATAACTATATTCGTTTAAAAGTTTAGCGTATTTTTCTTTATTATATTTTTCCCAGTTTATTTTAAGTGGACCAAAACTTGCAGCGTAAGATATTTTTTTAGCGTTACAAGCAAAATCTAAATAAAAATAATCTTCAAAATCGCACGAACGAACGTTCCAAATTTGGTCGCTACCACTAATAAAATAGTCGCTATTAGGGGTATTTGCGTATAAACTTTCTATCGTATCGTATCTATCGGTTAAGTTAATATAATTATTTAAAAAACTATTAAACTTTTTTTGCTTTGACTTTAACTTGCCTTGATTAAAAAACGCTACGGTGTTTTTTACTAAGTTGGTTACGCTTAAACCTTTCTTGTATATGCTGTATAGCCCTTTTTGAGCCTTTGGCTCAACGTTTACAACGCTATAATTAACTTCTTGTCCGTTTTTGTTAGCAAGCGTTTTAACAAACTCTTGCAACGCGTAAGTTTGCAATACCGAACCGTAGTTTTGCGCCTTATGAAACGTTACTGTTGAAACCTTTTTCATTATAATACCTTTACTTTTTTTCTATAAATTTTTGCCATAGTACGTGGGAAATAAATCATAATAAATAATTTTAATTTATCTTTAACTCCAACGTTTTTAAGTTTAAATAAGCCTTTACGCGCTATTTTTAACTTATCGTTTACTGATAATAAAACTTTATTATGTTTAACGCTATTAGCCATAGCCATATACTTAATTTTACATAAAATTGATAAATACGACGCTTTGCATCTATCGTAACATTCAGGCGCATGTTTAGATAAAAACTCAAGCGTTTTTTCCCTGGCGTATAAAATAGTAACGAACCTTTCAGTTAACGTAATAGTGTTCATTATGCCAGTTTCACGGAAATAATAGTAATATAAGTCTTGCTCGATATAAGCAACTTTGTTAACGTAAAGAATATATTCAGTAGTAAAAGGAAAATCTTCACCGTTAAATATTTTTTCATCAAAGCGTAAATTATTGTTTTTTATAATATCGATTTTAAACAACTTGTTACACGCGTATCCAGCGTAAGAACTTTCTAAAAAAATTGAAGCAAACTTTTCTTCTTTAATAACTTTAACGGCTTCAATAAACCACTCTCTTGTAGCGACGTCGCCTTTAGTTCTACAAAATTTGCAAGCAGACATATCGGCGTTTTCACTTTCTAATGCGTTAACTAGGTTTTCAATAAAGCAATTTTCAACCCAGTCGTCACTATCAATAAACGAAATATACTTGCCGTTTGCCACGTCTAAACCAGCGTTTCTTGCTGAAGACAAGCCACCGTTTTTTTTGTGAACTACCTTAACGCGACTATCTTTTTTAGCATATTCGTCACATATGCTAGGGCAATTATCGGGCGAACCGTCGTCAACTAAAATAACTTCTAAATTAGTATACGTTTGCGCTAAAATAGAATCAACGCATCTACTTAAATAATGTTCAACCTTATAAATAGGAACTATTACACTAACCATTTTTCACCTTAAAACCAAAGTAATCTAAATATATCACGGCTAAACGCGCCGGCAGTATATAAACTATATACGCCGTATACCGTATAACAAGCAACGGCTATAAATAAAATTATAGACCCGTCAGCCTTAGTAAATGCATTTTGTATAAGAATAGGCATCGTAACAACTATACCTATCAAGAAATATTGTGGTATACGGCCGAAAAGTATAGGGTTGCCAAATAATGCAAGCACCATAAATATTGAACTTAATATACCTATTTTTATAAACCATTTTTCAGTATCGGTTACTTCTTTTAGCCCTTTACTTCCCATAATAGTAAGTACTAACGGTACGGCAAATACTAACGCTCTAAGCACGTTAACCGAACCTGATAAAAGCGTTTCTTCTTCAACTTCTTTACCTAAGAATTCTACAATGGCACTAATAGCACCAGAGAAGAAAGAAAGTAATAAACCCATACCAACTACTAATATGCAGAATAAAACGGTACGTTTATTGAACACTTCAACGCCAAGTAATGGAACAACTAAAAAGAATATGCTATACGCGTGGAAACCAAGCGCTACTATGCAAGTTAAATAATAGCCAAGGTATTTTTTGTTAAATAAACTTGGTAAGCCTAACATAATTACGCCCGTTGCCATTGCTTGTTTTAAGCCTGCAAGCGAGAATAAGTACATACCACCAAACATAAATAAAACCATTGATAAAGCAAAGTTTTTAGAATACTTATCAACTAAAAATACTGATGGAACAACAAACACCATTGCGCTTAAAAAAAGATACACAAACGACGTTTTAGATATATAGTTATAAATTACAAAGTTCCATATTTTAAACAAATAAACGGTCGACAATGAAAATTTACCTTCAAAAATAGACGCAAAGTCGTCCGTTGTATGGTAAAAGTCGTATATATAGTTGCTTGTATCGTTATATGCAGTACGTAAACCTGCAAATAAACACAACGCTAAACTAATAAATACGCAAAAAAATCTTCTTATTCCTTTTGAAACTTGCCTTTCATTTTGTAATCGTTCATATAAGAACGAAAAACCTATTACTATGGCAGATAAAATTAAATAACTCACTATTTACTGTCCTTTATTTGTTTTCTTTTTGTGTAAAATTTTATAAATGAAACTAGGCACAAGCCATTTTATAATAGGCACAAGCGCGTAAACCCTTAAATAAAAAGGAAGTTTACCTTCTTTACATACTTTCATAATAACACGGCTTTCGTTTTTTCTATTTTTAAACGTTCTACGTCTTACGGCGTTTCTATCATCACGCATAGAGTATAAAACTTCTTGTAAGTTATATCCTACGTAGCCTGCAATATACATTCTTACCCATAAGTCGTAATCTTCTACCCTACAAAAATCAGCCGATTCACTATATCCACCAAGTTCACGCAATACACTTGCGCGCATCATACAACCTGCGTGGCAAAATTGTGAACGCTTTAAAAAATCTTTAAGCGCTGGCGTTTCTTTATGTTTAATAACACCGAAAGTGCCGTTTTCGTCATACACTTCCATATGACAACTTACAAGAGCGTATTCGCTATTGTTTTGTAAAAATTCTAATTCTTTTTCAAACCTAAATTCACTGCAAACGTCGTCGCCATCCATACGCGCAATATATTCGCCTTTTGCTACTTCTAAACAACGGTTAAGCGTTGGAGCAAGCGTAAGGTTTTTTTCATTTTTAAGTATAACGATACGGCTATCTTTTTCAGCTAAAGATGTTAACACTTCAAAAGTATTATCACTAGAATTATCGTCGCAAATTATAAGTTCCCAGTTAGTATAAGTTTGTTTAATTATACACTCTACTGCTTCTTCAACGGTAGACGCGCAATTATACGCACCCATTAACACGCTAATTAACGGTTTGTTATTCATTTTCATCTCCTATAATTTGTTTAAATTCTTTCATCGTTGCTTTAATAGTATAGTTTTGAGCGTCTTCATACGCTTTATCAGCAATTTTTTCATATAACGACGCGTCGCTATATAAATTAACTATTGCATTTACAAACTCTACGCTATCGTTAGTAATAAAGCCGTTTTCTCCGTTTGATATTAACTCTCTATGTCCTCTGTTTATACTTGCAACAACAGGGCGTTTAGCAAGCATTGCTTCTAAAATATTAAACGGAAGGCCTTCACGTTTACTTGCAGATAACACCACGTCTGACGCGCGAACGAATTTTTCAATTTGCGTTTGATAGCCAAGTAAAGTTACGGTGTCAGTTAAATTTAAACTTTCAATTTGCGCTTCAAGTTCTTCTTTTAACGGACCGTTACCTGCTAACCATAACTTAAAGGTTGGCACTTTGTTTTTTAATTCATTAACAAGCGAAATTAAAAACTTTTGGTTTTTGTTAGCGTTTAATTCGCCAGTACATAAGCAAACAAAATCAGTTTCGCTTACGCCTAACTCTTTACGCACTAAAAGTTTTTCTTCATTAGAAATAGCGTAATGTCTATCCCCGTCAACGCCTACACCATGCATACGCGCAACTTCAGTTTTAAATTTTTTAGACGCTAAAACGTAGTCTTCATTAGTAATGGTGATAACTGCATCACACTTTTTAGCAAATATTTTTTCAATAGGATAGTAGATAATCCAGTTCTTTTTAGGCGCACCTTTGTAAAAATGAAAGCCATGCGCAATATAATACACCTTAGTTCCATTTTTGCGTGCCTTTTTAGATGCTAAACGCGTAACTATACCACCAACTGGGGTATTACAAACAACTAAATCGTACCCTTCGCTATCAAGTAAATTTTTCATTTGCTTGTACGCCTTAACGTTTTTAGGGCTAAACGGAGAGCGTTCAAAAGGAATTTCAATATGTTTATCGGTGTACTTAAGTTGTAAGCCGTTTTTTTCGGCTAAGTTGTTTCGTGCGGCTACGTGAACTTCGTACCCACTTTCTTTAAACCACTTTAAATACGGTAAATGGAATTGACAAATATGGCTAGCAACCGTTGCCACGTATAAAACTTTCTTACTCACTTACTTCTCCTAAATTATCAAAAATTACTTTGTTTAATCTTTCTACGTTGCCGTCACCCACGAAAGAGTTGTGTGGAGTGATAATGGCGTTTTCTTTTTGCCATAACGGGCTATTTTCACTTAAAGGCTCTACTTCAAACACGTCTAACACAGCGCCTAAAAGTTTATTATCAAGGGCGTTAATTAGCGCGTTTTCTTCAATAACAGCCCCACGAGCAATATTAACTAAAACGCTACCGTCTTTCATTTTACTAAAGCGTTCTTCGTTCATCATATGTTTCGTTTCGTCAGTTAAAGGAAGCGTTAACACAACAACGTCAGCAACTTTTAACGCGTTATCTAATAACGAAAGTGGTAAAATTTCTTCATAATTAGCGTCAACGCGTGGATATAAATCAACGCCTACAACCTTACAACCAAACGCTTTGAAACGTTTAGCACATTCTGTACCTACGTTGCCTGCACCTACTATGCAAACGGTTTTGCCGTAAAGTTCTAACGCGCCACGGTTTTTAACCCACGCACGTTTTTGTTGGTTGAAAGTGAAAAATTTCATACCTTTATATAGGCTTAAAACTCCACTTATGCTAAACTCTGCCATAGGAATACTGTACACGCCACGAGCATTAAAAATTTTAATGCCGTTATCTAAAACGTAGTTCATATCCACACGGTCAAACCCTGCGCTTGTTAATTGAATGTATTTAAGCGACGTAAATTTTTTAATATCGTGCGATAAAAATAAACCGTTACAAATAACCCCTTCAACTTCTTCATATTTGCAAGGCAGAGCGTCTACTTCGTTTTGCATAAAGGTAACGCTATGCCCAAGTTCTAACAATTTATTAAGCTCACTAGTAGCGCCGTTCCAAGCGCCAGTTACTAAAAGTTTCATACTTAACCTATGCTATTTATAATTTGTTTAACTACAACGTTAATTTCGTTTTTGTTTTTTAATAAATCAATTTCACCGTTAGCGCACTTTTCTTCATAAGCGCGAATTTCTTTTAAGCCAACGCTGAAAATATTTTCAATTTCGTTGATATCGGTAATAACGTTAGTATTGCAAAAACTGCGTGACAAAATTGCGCACGTTGAACCTAAACGGTAATGCTCGGCAATAACCTTTTCAGCAGGCAACGCACCTTTGCCAAGCCCTGCTATTCCACCAAACCCGTAAGGAATGCCTTTTAATTTAAACTTATTGCAAAGCGTTTCAACGGTGCCGTCTACTAAAAGTTCAAACATAAACTTTTTACCATAGCCAAGGCTAAGGTCGTTAAGCCCAACGAAAATTTCGTCAAGCCCGTCAAGTGCTAAAATTTCATCAATGCACGCTACGGCTTCAGGAGTTTCAACAAGTGGCAACGTTTTTGCTCTGCCACCTACTAAACGAATAAATTCTTTTACTTCGCTTGCCGATTTAAAGTATGGTAGCATTAAAATATCTGCCCCTGCACTAATTGCCATATCAATTTCATCTTTCGACGACGGGTAATTTTCAGTAGCGTCGTGCAACGGATTACAACGCGCCATAATTTCGGCTTTTTTAAGTTTTTGTTTAATCGCGCGAATATCTTCTACGGTGTGACGGCTTTGAACGGTATCCATACCACCCTGCCTGTCCGCCTTGCCGATATATTCCATATCAACAAAAATTCTTTGCACGCCGTTGTTTTCTGCAATAGTTGCAACTTCAACGCGATTAGTTATGTACATTAGTTTAAGCATTTTAATTACCTTTTTCACTATCTTCAGTTACGGCGGCTTCGCTAACGGCTTCGTTAACTTCGGTAGGAGTTTTTACAGTTGCGCCAACGTTTTCGTTATTAGCGTTTGTAAATACTTTAAACACCGTCATAAATAAAATTTTAATATCAAGCCAAAGCGAAACGTTTTCAACGTACCAAACGTTAAGTTCAATACGCTTATTCCACTCAACTTCTTTACGGCCGTTTACTTGCGCCCAACCAGTAATGCCTGGGCGAACGTTAAACATTTTAAATTGTTCTTCCGTATACTTATCAATAGTCCAAGGATGGTATGTAAGTGGTGGGCGTGGACCGATAAAACTCATATCGCCAACTAACACGTTAAAAAATTGTGGAAGTTCATCAAGGCTTGTTGCACGAATAAACTTACCAACCTTAGTAACGCGCTTGTCACCCTTGCCAGAGTAAACGCCACTACCAGTACCTTCTGCTCCAACGCACATTGAACGGAATTTTAAAATTTTAAATACTTTACCGTTTTTACCAATACGTTCTTGCTTA
>JAGBYC010000246.1 GCA_017628935.1 Clostridia bacterium
AAATGCGTAGGGCAAGATATTATAGTAGTTACTATAATAACCCGTATGGTAATCAATACGGAAACCCTTACAACAACCCTTATGCTAACCCTAATGCAACGCAAGGTTCGGCGCAAAATGTTGACCCTTTCCCTGAATTTGGTAATGGCGATGCAACTAACTCGGGTAGCGATAATCCTTTCGGCACTGAAGGTTTTGGTCAGGATAATTAATTATGCAAGATATAATTTCAGCAATATCAACTGCTAACGGAACGGGTGGCGTTGCTATTATTCGTATTAGTGGCGACGGTGCGTTAAGTTTAGCGTCTAAAATGTTTAAACCAGTAGGTAAAGTTAAAGTTGAAAATTTCGAGCCGTACCGTATGTACGTAGGCGAAATTGACGGTGGCGACTTTACCGATTTTGGTATGATGGTTTATTTTAAAGGCCCTAAAAGTTACACTGGTGAAGATATGGTTGAATTCCACTCACACGGCGGTATTGCTATACAAAAAGGCATTTTAAAACAAACTTTCCGTTTAGGAGCAGTTCCCGCAACGCGTGGTGAATTTACAAAGCGCGCCTTTGTAAACGGTAAACTTTCGCTTGACGGTGCTGAAGGTTTAATTTCAATGATAAACAGTGAAAGTGTGGCGTCGGTTAAACTTGGTTACGGCTTATACCGTGAAAAGTTAAACGCCAAAGTTTCGGCTTTGCAAGACGCGTTAACTTTCTCACTTGCCAGCATTAACGCTGATATCGACTATCCTGAAGAAGACTTAGAAGAACTTGCTTTAAATAGCGTTGTTGATACGCTTAAAAATACCGTTACTGAAATTGACGCGCTTATATCTAAATATAATAGTGGCGCTAAAATTATTAGTGGTGTAAAAGTTGCCATCGTAGGTAAGCCTAATACGGGTAAATCGTCACTTTTAAACGCTATTTTAAACTATGATAAAGCCATTGTTTCGTCTGTTGCAGGTACCACGCGTGACGTTGTTGAGGGCAGTGCTGAAATCGGTGGAGTTACCTTTAATTTTTACGATACGGCTGGCATACATACGTCTAACGACGAAATTGAACTTCAAGGCATTGAAAGGTCGCAAAAGTTCTTAAAATCGGCAGACGTTGTGCTTTTAACCTTTGACGCGTCTAAACCGTTTACGGCTGAAGACGGCGAAATTACGGCGTCGTGCACGGGTAAAAACGTTATTAAAGTTTACAATAAGCACGACCTTGGTTTTACAAGTGATTTTACTGACGGTATTACCATTTCTGCAAAAACTGGCGAAGGCATACCAGCCTTAAAGCAAGCGCTTTACGATGCTGCTTTTACCGAAGGCATTGATTTTAACGCCGAATTTATTACAGAAGAACGCCATTTGCGTGCTTTAGAACTTGCTAAACAAAACGCTTTAGAGGCAATAAATAACGTAGGTTTAGTTCCACTTGATTTAATTTCTGAAGATATTCGCAAAGTTTGGGATAATCTTGGTGAAATTACCGGCGAAACAGCAACTGAAGAAATAATAAATGAAATATTTAGTAAGTTTTGCGTTGGAAAATAAGCCTTATAAACTTCGTTATACTTCGTTTACTACAAAGGCTT
>JAGBYC010000247.1 GCA_017628935.1 Clostridia bacterium
ACGCCGTATTTTAAAACCACGTTAGTTTCGCCAAAAAATTCGCCTATTAAGTTGGTTACGCCTTTATTGCCTAAGCAAACGATTATAACGAACATTGAAAGAACAAACGGTATAAGTTGATACGGCCCACGCTTTAACGCGCCTAAAAGGGCAACGGGCTTTT
The DNA here is from genome assembly GCA_017628935.1 of Clostridia bacterium. Classification (GTDB taxonomy): domain Bacteria; phylum Bacillota; class Clostridia; order Christensenellales; family Borkfalkiaceae; genus HGM11412. Next base: position 164 of record JAGBYC010000247.1, read on the forward strand.
CTTTTCTAACAAGGCTAACAACTAAACTAATTACAACAAGGCTTATAACCGAAATAAGTGAAACAAGCCACATTTCTAAATTGATATACGAACCTATTGCAAGTAAAATAGTGCAAACGCCAAGGTGCGCAATGCCTATGTAAAGTAAAAGTTTATCGTTAATAACAACGTCGTCTGCCTCGCCTTCAATAGGAGCAGAAAGTTTTTTTCTAAATAAAAGTAGTAACGCCATAAAGGCAATAATTCCTGCAAAAAGCGTTGGTAAAATCATAATTTTAGTATATTCTAAAAAGTTAACGCCGTAAGCAGTAGACAAGTAAATGTTAGTAGGGTTGCCTATAATTAACGCCATACTCCACGTGTTAGCAGCAACAAACTCTGCCGCCAAGTACGGAATAGGGTTGATTTTTGCGTTTTTAGCAAAGTAGCATATAAACGGGGTGAACGATAAAATTATAATGTCGTTAGACGTAAACACCGTTAAAACCGATACCGTTAAGTAAAGATACAAAAACAACTTCATTTGTCCGTTTTTTGCTTTTTTAAGCGTAACGCTTGCTAAGTAACGGAAAAAGCCAAGTTCATCTAAAAAGATAGATAAAATTGTCATTGAAATAAATAAAACTAATATTTTAACGGGGTTAATAGCAGTATCGGCAATAAGCGCGCTACCAACGGTTAACGCATCAGCCTCGCCCGACGCAAGCAATATTATTGCGCCAAGTAAGGTGATAACCCAGTAACTATCTAACGTAACCTTGCCAAGTTTAATTTTAGGAAAGAATAAAACGCCTAAAATCATAACCAAGCAAGTTAGTATTGAAATAATAATTGCAGGTAACATAAAAACCTTCTTAAAGTAATTTATATCAAAATATTAACACAAGCAAGTAAGTTTGTCAACGCAAAAGTAAAAAACGCGCTTAATTTATATTAAATTAAAGCCTAAACTAAACTTAGCCGTTAATTTTAATTCGCACTTGACAAAATGCTAAAATGGGCGTAACATTATATGTAATAAAACGTTTAAGAGGTTATTATGGTTTTTGTTAACGTAATAACGGCAATTTCAGTTGCCGTGCTTATGCTACTAATTTCATATATGGTAATAGGTTACGCCGTTAGGGGTAGAGAAGAGCGTATTAATTTTATACGCAGTTTCAAAAAAGGTAAATGCTTAGTAATTTACTTGCTTGCTATACCTTTATATACGCTTGGTAGAGCGTATCAAGGCGCTGGCGTTAGCGTAACAACTTTTAATGTTTTAGAAGGCTTTTTTAGGTCTTTAAGCGACGCTGTAAGTTTAGTAGTTATGAAGTTTAACGTTGAAGATATAGCGTTACTTATGGCAGACAATTTGTTTTATCGCTACGTAATTTATTCTACGTTCGTTTTAGTTATAATGAACACGCTTTTGTTCTGGTTTTCAGTTGCAGGGCAACATTTTTGGTCGTTCCGTCGCGATATTCAAGGCAAACTTACTAAAAAAGACTTACTTTATATTTTAGGATACAGTGAAGAAAGCCTTTATATTTATAATAGCGACGCGCAAAATTATAAGTTCATTGTAGGCGATATTTCTAAAGAAGACGCCGTTGAATTATACGCTAAAATGGTGGCGCACTATTCGTCAACTAAATATACTAATTATATCGACGTGGCGTTTAATAAAGCGTTTAAAGGTAATCAAAAGGTTACCATTATCGTCAATACGGGTGACGATGAAATTAACTTAAAATTATTAGGTTACGTGTCTAATAAAATTGAAAAGTTAGACGATAACGGCAAGGCAAAACTTTTCAACGTATTTAGAGTTTACGGGTTTGGTAGCCTTACCTTAAAAGCCGTTTACGACGACGTTGTGTCTGACAGTTACGGTTTTATCGAATACGTTAACAGTCACCAAAAAGTTGCCGTTGATTTTATTGATAAATACGCGTTTGCATCGTTTGCTACCGATAAGCATATCGATTATGAAACGTCGCTTGTTAAAAAAGGTGTTGATATCAATTGCGTAATGGTGGGGTTTGGTAAAACTAACCGTCAAATTTTATTAACGTCGGTTGCTAATAACCATTTTATGACGGCTACTGAAACTGGCATTAAAGAAAAACCAGTTAACTATTGCATTTTTGATAAAACTAAAACTCAAAACAATAAAAACCTTAATCACGACTATTATCGATACAAAAACGAATTTGTTGACGTTAATGAAAACGACTATTTGCCGTTACCAACTCAACCGTCTAACGAAGAATATTGTAACGTAGATATTGAATCTAACGAATTTTACGCTAAACTTAAACAAGTTGTTGGCAATAAAAACGACCTTAACTTTATTATTGTTGCTTTCGGTACTGACCTTGAAAATATTGATATGGCTCAAAAAATTATCGAAAAGAAACTTGAATGGGGCGTTGATAATTTATACATTTTCGTGCGTGCTAAGTCGTGGCGTAAGCAAGATACCTTACTTGAGCAAGAAGAATGTTTCTTTATCGGCAATAGTGAAGACGTAGTTTATAACTACGATAAAATTACTAACGACAAAACCTTTAAAATGGCAATTATGCGCAATCAACTTTATCATTATGAAAAGATGCGTGCAAATAATAAAACGTCACTTACTAAGCAAGAAAGAGATAGTATCGACGTTGAATATATTAAAAAATGGTTTGTTAAAAATACTCAGTTAGAGCGTGAATCGGGCATATATTGCTTACTTTCGTTACGTTCAAAACTTAACTTAATGGGGCTTGATTACGTTTCGGTTGACGCTGACGGCGTTGCGCTTAGTGAAGAAGAATATTTAAGCATTTACGCTAAAAACGATATGCCTAAAACGGTTATTTCAAGCGACGGTGTTAAACTTATTTCGTACGATTTAGACTTTAAAAAGTCTATGCGTAGAAATTTAGCCGAACAAGAACATCAACGTTGGAACGCGTTTATGTTAAGTAAAGGGGTTATTCCTGCAACTAAATGGCAAATTTTAAACGAAACTAAGGTGGTTGACGGTAAAACGGTTTATACTAACGGTAAAAATTATAAACTTCGTCGACACGGTAACCTTACTACTTTCGACGGGCTTGTTGAGTTTAGAAAAATGATTGCTAAGCGTGACGGGGTTAGTGAAGAAGTTGCCGACGTATTTAAGTACGACTATCAAATTTTAGACGAAGCGCATTCGTTACTTACAGCGCTTAACTACAAAATTATTAAAAAAGCATAATTAAAAATGCGACCTTAGGTTTTTAGTCTTAAAAGGTCGCTTTTTTAGTTAAAAATTATATTAAATAATTGACTAAAACGGCTAATAGGTATACAATATAAATATTAAATTTATTCGAGGTATTAACCGTGGCTAAAATAAAGTATAATACGCCTATCGTAGAAATGCAAGGCGATGAAATGACCAGAATTTTATGGGACTATATTAAAGAAATTTTAATCGAGCCTTACGTTGAACTTAATACAGAATTTTACGATTTAGGTTTGCCGTATCGTGAACAAACTAAAGACCAAGTTACTAAAGACGCTGCAAACGCTATTAAAAAGTATAAAGTAGGCGTTAAATGTGCCACTATTACACCTAACGCTCAACGCGTTGAAGAATATAACCTTTCTAATATGTGGCTTTCACCTAACGGAACTATTCGTGCTATTTTAGATGGAACGGTTTTCCGTGCGCCCGTTTTAGTTAACGGTATTACGCCTTATATTCCTACGTGGACAAAACCTATCACTATCGCACGTCACGCGTATGGCGACGTGTATAAAAATAGCGAACTTCGTATCGACGCACCTGCCAAAGCAGAACTTAAAGTTACTTATAACGACGGTAGGGTAGAAACTAAACAGATTTTCGATTTTAAAGGCGAAGGCATTATTCAAGGTATTCATAATACCGACGCGTCAATTTCTTCGTTCGCGCGTTCGTGCTTTAACTACGCGTTATCAACTAAACAAAACGTTTGGTTTGCTACGAAAGATACTATTTCTAAAACGTACGACCACCGTTTTAAAGATATTTTTGCCGAAATTTATGAATTAGAATATAAAATAGAGTTTGAAAAAGCCGGCATTTCATACGACTATACTTTAATTGACGATAGCGTTGCACGTATCGTTCGCAGTAACGGTGGCTTTATTTGGGCGCTTAAAAACTACGATGGCGACGTTATGAGTGATATGGTTGCTACGGCTTACGGCTCACTTGCTATGATGACTAGCGTTCTTGTTTCGCCAGACGGCAATTACGAATACGAGGCGGCTCACGGTACGGTTACACGCCACTATTATAAACACCTTAAAGGCGAAGAAACTTCAACTAACTCTGTTGCAACTATTTTTGCTTGGACGGGTGCGTTAAGAAAGCGTGGCGAACTTGAAAATAACGCTGAACTTATTAGTTTTGCTAATAAACTTGAAAAGGCAACCGTTACCACTATTGAAAATGGGTATATGACTAAAGACTTAGCCGGTTTATTTAATAAACAAGGCGTTGAAGTTAAGCCACAAAACAGTAAACAATTCCTTGAACAAATTGCAATAACGTTTGATAATATCTAATAAAAAAGCACCACTTAAGTGGTGCTTTTAATTTATCTACGTTTAGCGTGGAAACAAATACCAACGGTGTCAGGTCCACAATGGCTACCAGCAGTAGGGTTAACTACTACTATTTCAGTTTGTAAGTCTTCACCGTATTCGTTAATAAGTTCGTTTTTAAGTTCAACGGCAAGGTCGTAAGCATCAGCGTGACCGATAATTACACTGTGGCTTTTTATATCTAACTGCAACTCTCTTACGTAGTCTAAAATTTTTGCTACTGCGCCTTTTCTACCACGCGCTTTTGCAGTTGACTGCATTATACCGTCGCTTGTAATTGTAATGATAGGGCGAATACCTATAAAGTTACCCATAAACGCCGCTAAGCCTGAAACACGGCCACTTTTTGCAAAAAACTTAAGGTCGTTTGCGTAAAAGTATACGGCAAACCTATCAGTTTCCTCTTCAGCCCATTTCATAATTTCTTCTACACTTGCGCCTTTTAAGTAAAGTTCGCCTATTTCTTTAACAATATTGTAACTTAAAATGGTAATTGCTTTTGTGTCGATAGTATAAACGGTACGGTTAGGGTATTTTTCTTTTAACTCTTTAATAGCAAGTTTCATTGCGTTAAAAGTGCCACTCATTGCTGCAGAAAAATGAACGTATAAAATATCTTTACCTTCTTTTAAGCAAGGTTCAAAATATTCAATATATTTTTCAGGCGATATTGCAAAGGTAGTAGGTAACGCGCCGTTTCTTAATTTGTTGTAAAATTCGGTGTAGTTAAAGTTTTCAAAATCTTCGTAAGGGTACACCGTAGTGCCGTCTGGCATTTCATACGGCATACTTATAAGTTTATAGCCGTACTTATTAGCAACTTCAGGGGTTATATCGGTATCTGTATCAGTAAAAAGTTGAAACATAATAAAATCCTTTTTCATATGTGATAACTTAATTTTACTAAGGTAAGGTTAAAATAAAGTTAACTTTTAAAAAATTTTATTATTTATTTCGCACCGTTATAGATACAACCGAAACCCTACTAAATCACGGCATTGCCGTGTATATCATCAAAACAACGTTTTGTATATCATCAATTTGTTAAAATTGCATATCATCAAACTGAAGGAGATACACGTTGTCACGTGATAATATACGCCTACGGCAATGATATGCACACTGCGTGTGATGATATGCCAAGCCTTCAGCTTGGATAAAAAAAGCCCTAACCAAAATCGGTTAAGGCTTTTTTGGCGCGCCGTAAGAGATTCGAACTCCTGACCTTTGGTTCCGTAGACCAACGCTCTATCCAGCTGAGCTAACGGCGCATATTCGTATCATGCTCAACTATTATATATTACCAAGTTTTATTTGTCAAATAATTTAACGGCAAATAATTTAAAAATTAACCGTATTTTTTTACTTTTTGTATTTACAAATTAACTTTAGTATGTTAACATATACCTATAACTGTTGCAGTTGCCACAGTTTTTAAAGTTTAGGAGTGTTTATGAAGTTTGCAGGTTGTCCGCTTTTTGATAGAATAAACGAAGCCGATCGTAAAAAGTTAATAAAGTGTTTAAACGCGCGTGAGGCAAAGTTTTCGCAAGGGGATGAAATTTGTTCTTACAATCACTCAAGTGGCGTTTTAGGTATGATTTTATCGGGCAAGGCCGAGGTTAAAAAGTTAGACCGTGACGGTAATTATAGTATTTTAGAAGCAATTACTAAGTTTGGCGTGTTTAGTGATTCGTTTGCTTATACTGCAACCGACGCTAACGCTATAAGCGTTTTTGCTACCGAACCAGTTACGGTTTTATTTATAAATTATAAAGATATTTATAAACGTTGTTCCGACGCTTGTACTTACCACTCTGTTTTCGTTGAAAACTTAATGAAAATTATTATATCTAAAACTAAAACGCTTTCACAACGCGTTGAAATTTTATCAAACAAAACTATTCGTGATAAAATTTTAAGTTATTGCAGTTTACTTGCTAACCATACGGGCAGTAACACTATAACTATTCCTATGTCGTATACTAGTTTAGCGCAATATTTATGCGTAGATAGGTCGGCGTTAATGCGTGAACTTAAACGTTTAAGCGACGGTAATATTTTAAAGGTAAATAAGCGTGTAATTACGGTAACTTCGTTAGAGTATATTTAATATAAAATTAAGCATACTACTATCGCAATGCCAAAAACGAAAATTTTTAAAAAAATTTCATATATAATAACGGCGGTTGCTTTTATGGTAACCGCTTTTAATTTTAACGTAATAAACGCTTTGGCAAGCAACGTAGTTTTAACGGTGCACGCCTTTGATAAAACGTATAAAATTTATTCGTACGAAACGTCTATCTACAACGGTAAAAGAGTGCTTAACAATGCTATCGAAAAGGTTGAAGAAATTTACTACGACACGCTAATTAAATATAAAAATGCCGAAATAACTTTTAACCCTAATCAAAGCGAAAAGTTTAAAATCAAAAAAGGACGAAACGGTAAGCAGATTGATAAAAACGCGCTTTTAGTAGATATTTCAAACGCGCTAAACAATAACCTTAATGAAGTTACTGCAAAACAAGTTATTATAGAGCGTGAAGTTACTGAGAAATACCTATCGTCGCTTACAAATTTACGCGCACGCTTTACAACTTACTATAACCCCGTTGAAGAAAGGGCTAAAAACATAGCGTTAGCATCAAGTTATCTATCGGGCGCTACGGTAAATGAAAATGAAGAATTTTCTTTTAACAAGGCTGTGGGAGAGCGCACGGAAGAGCGTGGCTTTTTAAAAGCCAAAATTATTTTAGACGGCGAGTTTATTGAAGGCGTGGGTGGTGGAGTTTGTCAAGTTTCTACCACCACGTATAACGCGCTACTACTTTCTGGTTTAAAAATTACCGAACAGCACGCACACAGTTTGCCTGTTAGTTACGTAGAGCCGTCTTTTGATGCGATGGTAAGTTTTGGATTTAGTGACCTTAAGTTTTATAACGATACGGGTGGCAAAATTTTTATAGGCGTATCTACAAGCGAAAATTCCGTAACCGTATCAATTTACGGCAAAAAAATGGATAGGTATTATGAAAGGGTTTCAAAAACAATTGAAGAAACGCCACCATTAGAGCGAGAAGTTATTTATAGTAGCGACCTAAAGCCTAACGAAACTAAAGTTTTGCAGTATGCAAAAAACGGCGTAAAAAGTGAGGGGTATTTAATAGAGTATTCGTTAAACGGCGAAAGGCTTAAAACAAAACTTATTAGAAAAGACAGTTATAAAAGCGTGCGTGAAAAAGTGCTTGTGGGTAAATAGTGAAATTATTTATATTCGCCTTGACAAAGTAAACGATATAACTTAAAATATAACTACTATGAGTAAAATATTTAAATCTAATATCGAATACAATTCAACCAAAAAACGCAACGGCATAATTTTATGTATAATATTGTTTTTTGGTATAGCAGGGCTTACGTCAGTTTTTGCCGTAAACGGCAGTACTGAAGTGGCTATTATTATGGGAACTTTTATACTTTTTCCTATAATATTATTTCCATCACTTTTTATGATGTACCCAACTGACGGGCGCGCCATTTTAACTGTAACTGATAAAGACGTTACCGTTGGTAAAGAAACTTATAAAATTAAAGATATAACTAAATTTCGCGTTATAATTGAACTTCCTTATTCTAATATAGAAAGTGAAAACAAAGCGCTTTTAAACGAAATGAAAAGTGCTAAACTTGAAGACGTATGGTGTGGTAATTTAGATATTATCGTAAAAGGTGCTAACGGTAAACCTAAAATGCTTTATACGCATATCGACCACGTTGTTGATGGTATTTACACCCTTATTAAAGTAGGTGTAAAAAATTACGACGTAACCTTTTCATTACGCAAAAACGTAGTTTATTCTGAACACGATTTTAGAAAAGACGTTTTAGATGAAATTGACAAAAACCAAGCGCCTTTGTCTAAAAAAGAAAGAAAAAAACAACTTTTATAAAAATAAAAAAACGCGTTCACAACGCGTTTTTTTCTATTTTAACCTTCCATAATCCTAAGGTCAGTTTTTTATAAACTTCAATATATTTATTTGGTTCAAACGTAAATTCCGTGCCGTTAATAACGTTAGTTTTGGTATATAACACGGTAAATCCGCCACCCACGTCGTAAACGGTATAGCCACTATCGTAAAAGCCGTTACGCTTATAAAAATTAAACCTATTAACGCGTTCTAAATAATTATCGCAATTTTCAGTTAAAGGTTCAATATTAAGCGTTACAGTTTTATTAGGGTAGGCGTTTTTTATATGAGTTAAAATTGCCGTGCCGTAACCTTTACCACGTAAATTTTCAGGAATAGCAAAGTAAAAAACGTATAACGTATAATCAGTTTCAACGGTAAAGGTAAACCCGCAAAAAAGGTCGTTATCATAATATTCGGTAAACTTAACCCCTTTTAGTAACGACGAAATTTTAAGTAAAAAATAAGGCAAGCGTTCGTGTTTAGGAAAAGCCGATAAATATAACCCCTTAACCTTATTAAGTTTTTTTGTTTTAGTTGTAATAACCATAATTATTTGTTATTTTTTTTAATATTGCAAATGCCGTAATAAATTAAGTTAAGAAGTGACGGTCCTAAGCCAACCACTATTGAAATACCTATCGTATACACAACTTGGCCAAGTTCTAAGCGTAACGCTTCAACCGGGTCAATAACGCTCCATAAATAGTTGCAATAGTTAGTGTCTAAAACGTACGAAATTATTATTGCAAACACGCAGTATGAAAGCATAACTATCATAAGGTTAATGCTGTGTTTCTTTTTTGGAACGTTAGTTTTAAGCGCAGTAGTAATAAAGGTGTACATTATAACTAATTGATGGAAAACTACTGAGTGAAAAGCCATATATTCTTCAAACATATACGTTGACGACGTGCCTATAATTCCACGTGGGTGGAAGTAGAATAAAAGCGTCATAGCAAGCGCCGTAATATACGCTACTGGCGTAAAGAATTTTTTAACTTTACCTTTTGTAAAATGCGCAAGAGGAAATGTAAACACGAACAAACTGCAATAGTGGAAAGGAAAAGCAAAATAACTAAAATCGTCACCAGTGAAGTTTATAATTTGCTTAATAATTTCTAAAATTACAAGCACGGCAGAAATAATAATTAAAGGTATTTCTTTAACCCTATCGCTTTTGTTTTTAAGTGTAATACGAAGTATAACAGTAGTTAAAATTATAATAGCAAGCGCTACGGGTAAAACTATTAAATCGTCGCTTGAATAACCAAACATAAAAGCCCTCATTAGTAAAAAAATTAATTTGTTATTTAATATTATACTTAAAAAGTATAAATTTATCAAGCGTTTTGACTATATAATAAAATTTAGAGCGTAAAAGGGTGGATATATTAGTAATTCGCTATTGACTTAAACGCCGTTTAGCGTTATAATTTTTATATATATTTAATTAAAATATTAAGGCGTATTTATGAAGTTTTTACATTTATCAGACCTTCACCTTGGTAAACGCTTATGCGAATTTTCGCTTATTGACGACCAAAAAGAAGTTTTAAACCAAATAATTAGCGTTGTTAAAAATGAAAAGTTAGATGCCGTTGTTATCGCGGGCGACGTATACGATAAGTCTGTTCCGTCAGCAGAAGCAGTTAATCTTTTCGATGAGTTTTTAGTGTCGTTATTAAATTTAAAGGTAAACGTTTTAGTTATTAGTGGTAATCACGATTCGGCTGAGCGTATTGCCTTTGGTTCGCGTATTATGAAAAATGCCGGCGTATATCTTTCGCCAGTATATAACGGTACCGTTGCGCCTATAACTTTTAACGACGAGTTTGGTGCAGTTAATTTTTATTTACTTCCTTTCGTAAAGCCTTCTAACGTACGCAGATTTTATGAAGAAGAAAATATCAATTCGTATAACGACGCAGTTAAGGTAGCCGTTGATAAAATGAATATTAACACCATTGAAAGAAACGTTTTAGTAACTCACCAGTTCGTAACGGGTAGCGTTAGATGTGATAGTGAAGAAACGGTGGGTGGAACTGATAACGTTGACGTTGACGTGTTTAGCAATTTCGACTACGTTGCACTTGGTCACCTTCATACGGCGCAAAAATGTGGTAGCGATAAAGTTAGATACTCTGGCACGCCGTTAAAATACTCTTTTTCAGAAGTAAACGATAATAAAAAAGCCCTTATAGTAGAAATTAAGGGCAAAAATACTCAAATTAGTTTTAAAGAAGTTGCGCTTGCGCCTATTCGTGACCTTAAAGATATTAGGGGTACGTTTAGCGAAATTACGTCAAGCGAATATTTAAAAAATTGCGCTTTTAAAAACGATTATTTGCGTATTACTTTAACTGATGAAAACGATATTCCTAACGCAGTTATGCGTTTGCGTGAACATTATAAAAACGTAATGGTTCTTCGTTACGACAACGCGCGCACCCGTCAAAATAACGAAATTGACGGCGTTTTAGGTGTTGAAAGTAAGTCAACTATTGAACTTTTTAAAGAGTTTTTTGCTAAGCAAAACAACGCTGAAATGACTAACGAGCAAACGGAATACGTTATAAATTTATTAGACGCTATTAAGGAGGATTAAAGTGAGACCTATTAAACTTGAAATGTCCGCTTTTGGTCCTTACGCGGGCAAAGAAATTTTAAATTTAGATAAATTAGGTACAAGTGGGCTTTATTTAATAACTGGTTCTACTGGCGCAGGTAAAACGTCTATTTTCGACGCTATCGTTTACGCCCTTTACGACGAGCCAAGTGGCGATATGCGTGACGGTAACAACCTTCGTTCAAAATACGCAAGCCCTAATACCGAAACTTACGTAGAACTTACTTTCAGTTACGGTGACAAAGTTTATAAAGTTAAGCGTAGCCCTGAATACGAACGCCCTAAAACGCGTGGTGAGGGCACTACTTTGCAACCTGCTAAGGCAGAACTTATATATCCTGACGGCCATATTGTTAACAAAAGCAAAAAAGAAGTTACAAACGCCGTTATAGATATAATGGGTATCGACCGTAAACAGTTTATGCAACTTTTTATGATTGCGCAAGGCGAATTTAGAAAACTTATTTCAGCCGATACTAATGAAAGAAAGCAAATTTTCCGTCAAATTTTTAAAACTGAAAAGTTTGAAACGTTGCAAAACGCCATTAAAGAAGACGCTAAAAATTTAGGCGACCAGTTAGAAGGTTTAAACGGTTATTTAAAAGACGTTGTTAAATCGGTTAGCGCTAATGAAAATAGCACCTACTTAACTGAAGTTGAAAAAATTAAAAACGGTGAACTTACCACTGATGAAATTATTATTTTGTTAGATAATTTAATTAGTGAAGATGAAGTTAATATTAACCTTATTAACGATGAAATTAACAGCGTTCAAAATCAACTTGACGCCGTTAACGTTATAATTTCTAAAGCAAAAGAATATAGTGAAAACGTTAAATTGTTTGAAGAAAAAACGGCAAAATTAGTAAGGCTTTCGGAAGAAATCGACGGGGTTAAAAACTTGTACGATAACGCTTTACTTTTAAAACCAAAAGCAGAAGAGTTTTATCAAAAAGCGCTTTTACTTGAAAAAGATTTCGCCCTCTACGCCGAACTTGATAGTTATGAAGAAGAGGCTTTAAATTTAACTGAAACTAACACTTTAAATAAAGTTAAGTTAGAAAATTTATACAAAAATTTAAACGCGTTGCGTGAAGAGGTTAGTAGTTTAAAAGTTAAACTTTTAAGTTTAGAAAACGCTGGCGAAAACAAACTTAAACTTGAAAACGATAAAAAGGCTATTTTAGATAAAAAGGCAAGTTTGTTAGCGTTAATTAGTGAAGTTGAAGCGTTTGAAAAAGCGTCTAACAAATTAAAAATTGAAACTGATAAATATTACGAATATAAAAACGCGTCGAACGCGTTGCGTGAAAGTTATCAAACGCTTAGCGACCTTTATTTAACTGGTCAAGCGTACGTTATGGCTAAAAACTTGCGTGACGGTGAGCCTTGCCCAGTTTGTGGCGCGTTAAATCACCCTAATTTAGCAAAGGTTACTACTACCGTTCCTACCGAGGCAGAACTTAATAAGGCTAAATTAGAAAGTGAAAAAGCAAACGACCTTTTCAACTCTCAAACCGAAGTTTGTTCAAGCATTAAAGCAGATGCATTAGCAAAGCAAAATTTAATAAAATCGCGTTTAACTGAACTTAATATAAGCGCTAATTTAAACGAAGTTTATCAAGTTGTAAACGATATGATTATCGGTATTGAAAATGAAATTGCAACTCTTAACGCTAATATTGAAAAAGAAACTTTAAACGCTAACTTAAAGGCTCAAATTTCTACAATAATTCCTAAAAAAGAAGAAGAAATTAACTTTGTTAACGCTGATATTGAAAGGGTTTCTAACGATATTACTAAAATAGAAACTATTATTAGTGAAAACGCTAAAAAGCAGTTAGAAATTAAAGGCAAGTTGACTTGCGATAGTAAAAGTTCAGCCGAAATGCTTGTTAACGGCTTAAAACTTAAAAAGCAAGAAATTGAAGAAAAAATTACCGTGGCGCAAAAAAATTACGAATTATGTCGTGATGAAATTAACCGTTTACAAGGCGAAAGAAAAGCGCTTGAAAAGGTTTTATCAAACGGCAACGCTTACGACGTTGAAAGCGCTTTAGCCACTCAATTAACCCTTGCCGATAAAAAGCAAAATATCACTACCGTTAAAGAACAAACTTTAATTCGTTTAAACAACAACGCCGTAGTTAAAAAGTCTGTTTTAGAAACGCAAAAGTCGGCGTTTGAAATTGAAAAACGCTATATTTGGCTTAATAGCCTTAATAAAACGGCAAACGGATTAATTACTGGTAAAGATAAAATTTCTTTCGAAACTTATATTCAAATGAGTTATTTTGATAGAATTTTAGCGCGTGCTAATATTCGTTTAGGTAAAATGACTAACGGGCAGTATGACCTTGTTCGCCGTAAAGATTCAACTGACGGCCGTCAAGTAGCAGGGCTGTTAATTGACGTTATCGACCATAATAACGGTACTGTGCGCCCAGCTAACACGTTGTCTGGCGGGGAATTGTTTAAAGCGTCGCTTTCGTTGGCGCTTGGTTTGGCTGATGAAATTCAGTCAACGTCTGGTGGTATTAAACTTGACACAATGTTTATTGACGAAGGCTTTGGTTCGTTAGACGGCGAGTCGTTATCACTTGCAATTCAAACGTTATCAAATCTTACAGAAGGCAATAGGTTAGTAGGTATAATTTCACACGTTGAAGAACTTAAAAACAAAATCGACAAGCAAATTATAGTTACTAAAAGTAAAGACGCCGGTAGCACTTGTAAAATTTTATAAAGGGTGCAATACTGCGTTTCTACAACGTTTTAATAATGTAAAAATAAAAAAGGATGCAACTTTACAAAACGTAAGGTTTGCATCCTTTTATTTATAAATTATTCAACAAGTTCGTCGTATATATCAAAAACGTCGTTAATAACGTCGTCGTCAGTAACTAAGTTTAAAAATTCTTCGCCAGTTTCTTTGATAGTATCAATTGAAAAAACAAGGCCAGCGTTTTCATCTAAACCTTCTATTGGAACAATAGGTTTTAATATGGCGTAAGTTATTCCTTTTAAAGGTATTAAGGCAATTTGTTCAAAAGGAACTTCTTCACCTTTTTCGTTAAAAAGAACGATTACGTCGTCATTGTCTTCATCGTATAAAGCGTCGATAGGATTTTGATATTTAGTCATATTAACCCTCAACAATGTATTTTAGTATTCAAGGTAATAAAAAACACCGTTATCTAACGATAGCGATGTTTTTATGGTGCGGCTGACAGGACTTGAACCTGCACGAAGTAGCCTTCATAAGATCCTTAGTCTTATGCGTCTGCCAGTTCCGCCACAGCCGCACGCCTTTGAAAGCATAAGTATAATATCATAAACGAAAAAAAATATCAAACGTTTTACTGCGTTTTTTGTAAAAATTTTAAACTTTTTTTGAAAATGGCGTAAAAGTATAGTTAGTATTGTGTAAAATTATATAGTAGTTTAAATTTTACTATTGCAAAAATTTTGTTTTTGTGCTAAAATATTAACAATTAGGCTACTTGTTTTATAATTATTATAAATTATTTAGGAGTTTTATTTATGAACGCATTTAACCTTGATACAACCACGGTGTTAAACGAACTTAACGTTAACGCTACAAACGGTTTATCTAACGAACAAGTTTTAGAACTTAAAGAAAAGTACGGTGAAAACAAACTTCAAGAAAAAAAGAAGAAAAGTATCGTTGCTAAATTCTTTGAACAGTTTAAAGACGTAATGATTATTATTTTGTTAATAGCGGCAGCCGTTTCGTTTGCTATTGCTATTTACGAAAAAAATCCTGGCGAATTATTTGAACCTGCGCTTATTTTACTTATCGTAGTATTAAACGCATTAATGGGCGTTATACAAGAAAATAAGGCAGAAAAGGCGCTTGACGCTTTAAAAAATATGTCTGCGCCACACGCCCGTGTAATTCGTGACGGCGTTGAAAAATTCATTAGTGCAAGTGAACTTGTTCCAGGTGATATTATATTACTTGAAGCAGGCGATTTCGTTCCTGCAGACGCAAGGCTTTTAAAAAGTTCTTCACTTAAAAGTGAAGAATCTGCTTTAACGGGCGAATCAGTTCCTACTGAAAAAGACGCTACCGTTATCGTTAAAGAAGACGCACCTTTAGGCGATAGAATAAATATGGTATACTCTGGCTGTTCAATTACTTACGGTAGTGCAACTGCAGTAGTAGTTAACACGGGTATGAATACTGAAATGGGTAAAATCGCAGGTCTTTTATCTGGCGAAGAAGAAAGCGAAACGCCACTTCAACAAAAACTTGCAACGCTTGGTAAATACTTAGGTATCGTAGCGCTTTTAGCGTGTGGCGTTGTATTCGTTATCGGCTTAATTGAAGAAATGGATTTCCTTGAAATATTTATGACTTCGGTTTCGTTAGCCGTATCTGCAATACCTGAAGGTTTACCAGCAATAGTAACTATCGTATTATCAATAGGCGTACAACGTATGGTTAAAAAGAACGCTATTATTCGTCGTTTACCAGCCGTTGAAACGTTAGGTAGCGCGTCGGTTATTTGTTCAGATAAAACTGGTACGCTTACTCTTAACCAAATGACTTTAACTAAAGCGTTTGTTGACGGGGAAGGCGAAATTGAAAATATTTCTACAAACAATAGTGAAAAGGTTAAACTTTTACTTAACTACGCTACGCTTTGTTCAGACGGTTCTATCGTTGTTGACGGCGAAAAGGTAACTCACCTTGGTGACCCTACCGAAACTGCTATCGTTTACGCATCGTATAAAAACGGCTTTACTAAAGACGCTCTTAACCAAAAATATCCACGTTTAGCGTCTATTCCGTTTGATAGCGACCGTAAACTTATGTCAACCGTTAACGAAATTGACGGCAAAAAAATAGTTATCGTTAAAGGCGCTGTTGACGTTATGGAAGCGCGTTCAATTAAAGGCGACTATGAAGTTGCTAAGAAAATGAACGAAGTTATGACGTCTGACGCGTTACGCGTGCTTGCAGTTGGTTATAAAGAAATTGACGAACTTCCTAGCGAACTTACAAGTGAAACTTTAGAAAACGGCTTAACTTTCTTAGGTTTAGTTGGTATGATTGACCCACCACGTCAAGAAGCAAAAGAAGCAGTTGCAGTTTGCCGTGAAGCAGGTATTAAACCTGTTATGATTACTGGCGACCACGTTATGACTGCTAAAGCAATTGCTAAAGAACTTGGTATTTACCTTGAAGGTGATAAGGCTATCACGGGCGTTGAACTTGACGCTATGAGTGAAGACGAACTTGATAAAGAAGTTGAACACATTTCTGTTTACGCGCGTGTTTCACCTGAAAACAAAATTCGTATAGTAAAAGCATGGCAACGTAAAGGTCAAGTTGTTTCTATGACTGGTGACGGCGTTAACGACGCTCCTGCATTAAAAGCAGCCGATATCGGTTGTGCAATGGGTATAACTGGTACAGACGTTGCTAAGGGTGCTGCTGATATGACTTTAACTGACGATAACTTCGCTACTATCGTAGACGCTGTTAAAGAAGGTAGAGGCATTTACGCTAACATTAAAAAAGTAGTTGGTTTCTTACTTGGAACTAACGTTGGTGAAATTTTCACCGTGCTTTTTGCAATGATTATATTTACAGTTCGTCCACTTGAATCAATGCAACTTCTTTGGATTAACTTAGTTACAGACAGTTTACCAGCAATCGCGCTTGGTATGGAAGCCGTTGAAGCAGGCGTAATGAAACAAAAGCCAAAACCAAAAACCGAAGGTTTATTTGCACACGGTATGGCAGCAAGAATTATTATTCAAGGTTTATTATTCGGCACGCTTTCTATCTTAGCATACTACTTAGGTACCGTTATGGGTGGGGAACACATTCACGGTCAAACTCTTGCTTTCTTCGTTCTTGCTTTCTGTCAAATTGTTCAAGCATACAACATGCGTTCTGAACGTTCACTTTTTAAAATCGGTCCGTTCGGCAACAAAATGCTTAACTTAGCAGCAATTACAACTACCGTTTTAATGGCGTTTGTATTATTCGTACCAGGCGTTCAAAACGCTTTCGGCTTAGTATATCTTCCATTTTAAGCATACTTAGTAGGTATCGGTTTAGCGTTAGTTCCGTTAGTAGTAATGGAAGTTGCAAAACTTGTTGGTGTAATTAAACATAAAGAAGACTAAATATTAAACGCAGGTGCTTAGCATCTGCGTTTTTTAATTTTACAAATTAAAACGAATTTAATTGACTTATACTAAAAAAAATAGTAAAATAATTACGTTATTTTAAATTTTGGAGGCTCTTATGAAATGTATTCTTACCGTTATAGGTAAAGATAAGGCTGGTATTATTGCAAAAGTTAGTAGTTTATTAGCGTCACACAACGTTAATATTGAAGATATTTCGCAAACTATTATGCAAAACACTTTCACTATGATTATGCTTGTTAACCTTGATGGTAGTGATATTCAACTTTTTGAACTTAAACAAAAATGTAAAGATTTAGGTGATGAAATCGGCGTAAATATCTTATTACAACACGAAGGTATTTTCGACGCTATGCATAAGGTGTAATATGATTAAAACTAGTGAAATTTTAGAAACCATAAATATGGTCGAAAAAGAACACTTTGATATCCGTACAATTACTTTAGGCTTATCGCTTTTTGGTTGCATTAAAGAAACTGCTGAAAAAACGGCTACTGCGTGTTACGATCTTATTTGCCGTAAAGGTGAAAACATTGTAAAAACTGCAAACGAATTATCACTTGAATATGGCGTTCCTATCGTAAATAAACGTGTATCAATTACCCCTGCAAGTTTACTTACTGCTAACTTTAAAGGTCAAGAAATTGTGCTTGCTCGCGCCCTTGATAAAGCCGCTAAAGAAATAGGTGTAGACTTTTTAGGTGGTTATA
>JAGBYC010000248.1 GCA_017628935.1 Clostridia bacterium
AACGCTATTGAGTGTGGCAACTATTTAGAGCAAGATTTAGATAAAGCGAAAGAATACGCTAAAAAATACAAACTAGACCTTTTAGAATTTAAAAGAACAGTTTATCCAGAATAAAACGAATAAATAATATTGCATTTAAATTAGCGTTGTGCTAAAATACACTTATAAAAACAAAAGGGGAAATTTATTATGGGACTATGGACTAAAGAACATTTTTACCTTATTATACCTTCGTTTATAATATTTATTATTTTTTCAATATTTCTTGGTAAGGCATTAAAAAACAAAAGCGAAAAAGAAAAATATATTCCTTTACAAATAATTACGATTATTTTACTTGCACTTGAGTTTATGAAACAAGGCTATAACATTAAAGACGACGGATACGACCTTTACGCTCTACCTTTTCACTATTGTAGTTTATTTTTATACTTATTACCTTTTCACTCTTTTTATAAAGGAAAATATAAAAAGACTACGGATGCTTTAGCGCTTAGTTGTTTGGCGTCGCTTTTTATATTTATGTTAGCAATACCAAACGTTGTTTTTAGCGCCGGAAACATTTTAGAATACTTTGATAATTTTTCAAGTTTTCATACGGTTACTTTCCACTTGCTAGTTTGTTTGTACTTTACTCTTACTCTATCACTTAAACTTTATAATTTCGACGTTAAACACGATTTAAAAGTAACTGCAATATTTTTAGCAATTTACGTTATTATTGCAACGATACTATCGTTCTCGCTTAAAGTTAACTTCCATAACTTATATAAATGTAATTTAGCAATAGTAGAAGAAATTAGGCTTGCAATGATGAGCGCAATAGGAATATTAGGTCATATAATTTACGTAGTAGTATTGTTTATTTTAACTATTTTATTTGCTTTCTTAGCGTACTTTGTAACCAAAGGCGTTTTAAGTTTAATAGATAAAATTACTAAACGTGAAACTAATAAATAATTAAAGCGTGGCACTAAATCGCCACGCTTTTATATTTGTCAGTTTTATTTTATTCGTTTTATCAAAAATTACGGTTTACGTTACTATAACTATCATAAATACCGTTTATACGGCGTTTTTAAAAACAAACGCACTCTTACGAGTGCGCTTTTTTATTTAACGTAT
Source organism: Clostridia bacterium (assembly GCA_017628935.1). Lineage (GTDB taxonomy): Bacteria > Bacillota > Clostridia > Christensenellales > Borkfalkiaceae > HGM11412. Next base: position 1,126 of record JAGBYC010000248.1, read on the forward strand.
TTTTTAAGGTCTTCAACCCTATCTAATTTTTCCCAAGGGAATTCACTTCTACCAAAGTGCCCGTACGACGCGCTATTACGATAAATAGGACGACGTAAATTAAGCGTTTCAATAATAGCGTAAGGGCGAAGGTCGAATTCTTTTGTTATGATATCAGCAATTTCACCGTCAGACATAACGCCTGTGCCTTCAGTATCAACGTAAACTGAAAGTGGCTTTGCTACGCCTATGGCGTATGAAAGTTCAACGGCACATTTCTTTGCTAAGCCTGCCGCCACAACGTTTTTACATACGTAACGTGCCATATACGCGCCACTTCTATCAACTTTAGTAGGGTCTTTACCACTAAAAGCACCACCACCGTGAGCGCAAGCACCACCATACGTATCAACGATAATTTTTCTACCAGTTAAACCACTATCACCGTTAGGGCCACCTATTTCAAATCTGCCCGTTGGATTGATAAAGTATTTAGTATTTTCGTCTAAAAGTTCACTTGGTAAAACTGCTTTTATAACGTAGTTTAAAATATCTTCACGCAATTTTTCAGTAGTAACCTTTTCACTGTGTTGAGAAGAAACTACAACTGCGTCGATACGTTTAACCTTACCGTCTTCATATTCAACGGTAACTTGGCTTTTACCATCAGGACGAAGATAATCTAAAATTCCTTGTTTTCTAACTTCAGTTAAACGGCGTGTAAGTTTATGAGCAAGCGTGATGGCAATAGGCATATATTCTTCAGTTTCGTCACACGCGTAACCAAACATCATACCTTGGTCGCCTGCGCCTATTTTGTCAGCAATATCACCACTAGCGCGATGTTCTACTGAACTATCTACACCCATAGCAATATGTGGGCTTTGTTTACGAATACTAGTAATAATGCCACAAGTATTAGCGTCGAAACCAAATTTAGCGCGATTATAACCTATTTCGTTAACAGTTTTACGCGCAATTTCTTGATAGTCGACAGTGGCAGTAGTTGTAATTTCGCCCATTATAAGAATAAGGCCAGTACAACAAGCCGTTTCGCACGCAACCCTTGCGTTAGGGTCAGTTTCAAGTATAGCGTCTAAAACAGCGTCAGAAATCTGGTCGCAAATTTTATCTGGATGACCTTCTGTAACGCTTTCGCTTGTAAAAAATTTATTCATTTAACACCTTCCAAAAAAATTGTGTATAAGCTTTTAAAGTTATTTGCACAAAATAGTATATATCCTTTTTAAATATTTGTCAACTAACTTTAAAAGTGTTACAATAAACGTATAAGATTTTTAGGAGTTTTTATGCGCTGTTACAGTTGCCCAAACCTTTGCGGTGTAAACCGTGACGAAAATTTAGGAGTTTGTGGCGTTAATAACCAACTTAAAATTGCTAAATACTATCTTCACCCTTTCGAAGAACCAGTTATTAGTTTTAATAAAGGGTCTGGCACGGTGTTTTTTACCGGGTGTAGTTTAAGGTGCGTATTTTGTCAAAATTACGAATTATCACGTAACGCGCGTGGTAAAATTATAACGCCTGAAAATTTAGCCGAAATTTTTAAAACGTTAGAAGATATAGGTGCTGATAATATAAATTTAGTTACTCCTACACACTTTACAAACGAAATTATAAAGGCGTTTGAAATTTATCGCCCTAACGTACCGGTAGTTTACAACACACACGGATATGAAACTATTGAAAATTTAAAACTTATTGATAAATACGTTGATATTTATCTTCCTGATATTAAGTTTTTTAGCCCAAACGTTTCTAAACGATACACTGGTAAAAGCGATTATTTTGAAATTGCTAGTAAAGCCGTTAAATTTATGTTTGAAAGTAAAAAAACCGTTATTGATAACGGTAAAATGCTTTCAGGTGTTATTGTTCGCCATTTAATTTTGCCACTTAATAAAAACGATAGTATTGAAATTTTAAAGTGGTTTAAAAATAACGCCGTAAAAGGCGAATATCTATCGCTTATGGCACAATACACCCCGTTTGGAGATATTAACGCATACCCTGAACTCAAACGCAAAATTACTAAAAAAGAATACGATAGCGTTTTAAACGAATTGTTTAATTTAGATATTAAAAACGTGTTTGTTCAAGAGCGCGAATCGGCAAGCGAAAAGTTTATTCCAGTATGGGATTTTTAACGATTTTTTCTACGCGCGTTAAAATATTCTTTTAAAATATCGCCAACCTCATCAGGTTCGGCAGTAGTTAGTTTTGATAAAATTTCTTTATATTCTTTAGGTTGATTTTTCATACTTATAGTATGAACTAAAAAAATAAAAAAACGCATTGAATTTTACTTCAATGCGTTTTTTTATTTCGTACCAGTTGAACCAAAACCACCTTCGCCACGAACGGTAGCATCTAACGAACTAACAACTTCGTATTCAGCACGAAGATAAGGTGCAATTACAAGTTGAGCAATTCTTTCACCCTTAGCAACCGTTTGTGGAACGTTTCCGTGGTTATGAAGGGCAACTTTAATTTCGCCACGATAGTCGCTATCAATAACGCCTACTTTGTTTGCAGGGGCTAAATTACGCTTACAAGCCATACCACTACGCGCGGATACAAGACCACCTAATCCTTCCGGTATAGCCGTTGCAATACCCGTGCCTAAAAAGGCTGTTTCGCCCGGCATAATAGTTGCTTCGCTAACGCTGTAAAGGTCTGCGCCTGCCGAAAATTCTGTGCCGTAAGTTGGAACAACGGCGTCATCACAAAGTTTAATCATTTTAACGTTTACTTTATTCATATTTCACCTTAGTATTTTTCTATTTCAAATAATATAGTTTTATTATTTTTAAGCGACGAAGGAACGTCGATTATTCGTTGATTTTCACTACCCTTAAAGCGAAGTGATATGTTTTTTTGTTCTTCAATAAACGGGCCGTCTACTAAAACGTCGATTAACAAAAGCATTTTAATAGTATCGTCTGTATGCGCTCTGCCAGTTTCGTTTAACAAGTCGGTTTCTAAAACGTAACCGGTGTAACACCAAATAGTTTTAGTTGGATAAAGCGCTTTTACCTTTTCTAAAAACGGACGTAAGGCTTTTTGATTTTTAGGTTCGAAAGGCTCACCACCAAGTAACGACAAACCGTCGTTAAAATCGCCTTCAAGCGACACTATAATGGCATTTTCAACCTCTTCGGTAAAAGGTTTACCGTATTTAAAATCCCACGCCTCGCTATTAAAACAGCCTTTACAACGGTGCGTACACCCCGAAACGAAAAGTGACGTTCTTACACCTAACCCGTTGGCTATATCGTTGTATTTAATGGTTGCGTAATTCATATATACCTTATAATAAAATCTTTTAGGCGCACCTAAAAGATTTTACTTTTATTAGTTGTTAATTTTTTGCTATTGAACCTTATAGATGGAGTACGCGTTCTTGAATTTCTTGCGTTCTACCCTGATTCCAGTATTGTGTACCAATATAGCCACACGTACGACGAGCAACGTTCATTTTAGTTTGGTCTTGGTTGCCACACTTAGGGCATTCCCAAATAAGTTTACCATCTTTATCTTTAACTATTTTAATTTCACCGTCGAAGCCACAGTTTTGACAATAGTCGCTTTTAGTGTTAAGTTCAGCGTACATAATATTTTCGTAAATAAATTTCATAACTTTAAGTACGGCTGGAATATTATGTTGCATATTAGGAACTTCTACGTAACTAATTGCACCACCTGGTGATAATTGTTGGAATTCAGATTCAAGTTTAAGTTTAGTAAACGCGTCGATATCTTCAGTAACGTGGATATGGTAGCTGTTAGTGATATAGTTTTTATCAGTAACGCCTTCAACAATACCAAACTTCTTTTGAAGTGCTTTTGCAAACTTATACGTAGTGCTTTCAAGTGGAGTGCCGTAAATAGAATAGTCGATATGTTCGGCTTGTTTCCATCTGTTAGTGTATTCGTTAAGTTTTTTCATAATTTCTAAGCCGAACGCTTTGCCTTCTTCTTCAGTAAGTTTTTTACCAGTCATGTAATAAACTGTTTCCCAAAGACCAGCGTAGCCAAGAGAGATTGTAGAATAGCCACCGTGTAAAAGTTTATCAATCTTTTCACCCGATTTAAGTCTTGCTAAAGCGCCGTGTTGCCATAAAATAGGCGCAGCGTCAGATAAAGTGCCAGTTAAACGTTCGTGGCGTTCTTGTAAAGCACGGTGACAAAGATTCATACGCGCATCAAAAACTTTCCAGAATTCGTCCATATCTTGTTTAGAAGTTAACGCGATATCAACAAGGTTAACTGTAACAACGCCTTGGTTGAAACGGCCGTAATATTTTGCTTTGCCGTTTTCATCAACGAAAGGAGTAAGGAACGAACGGCAACCCATACATGTATAGCAGTGACCGTCGCCATTTTTATCAACTTTAAGTTCCTTCATAATTTTTTCAGAAATATAGTCAGGAACCATACGTTTAGCAGTACATTCAGCCGCTAACTTAGTAAGGTAGTAGTAAGGGCTATCTTCATGAATATTTTGTTCTTCTAAAACGTAAATAAGTTTAGGGAATGCAGGAGTAATATAAACGCCGTTTTCGTTTTTAACGCCACGAATACGTTGAGAAAGCGTTTCTTCTATCATAATAGCAAGGTCTTGCTTTTCTCTTTCGTTTTTCGCTTCGCCAAGATACATAAACACGGTAATGAACGGTGCTTGACCGTTAGTTGTCATAAGTGTTACAACTTGGTATTGAATAGTTTGAATACCCTTTCTAATTTCGTCGCGCACGCGTTTTTCAACTATTTTTTCAATAGCGTTCATATCAGGGTTATCGCCAAACACTTTGTATTCTTCAATAACTTCGCCACGAATTTTTTTACGTGAAATTTCAACGAAAGGCGCTAAGTGTGTAAGCGAAATACTTTGACCACCGTATTGTGAAGATG
>JAGBYC010000249.1 GCA_017628935.1 Clostridia bacterium
AACTAACGCTTCTTGTGGGTTTAAAACCTTTAAGCCAAGCCAAGGCAACCAACCTATACAAAGGTAAATTGCAGACGCCACGAAAAGCCAAGTTAAACTTCCGTCAGTTTCCATACTAATTCCACCAAAAATAAGCCCAACACACGCAGCAACGTAAACTAATGTTGAAATTACTAAAACTAGCATACCATTTTTTTTGTTAAGTAAAATTTTTTCTTCCATACTTCTCTCCTTTAATATATATTTGATATCACAATGATATCATATGCAAAACCGTTTGTCAAGTGTTTACGACAAAAAAATTCCGTGCAAAAGCGCACGGAATTAAATTATTTAGTTAAACCAACGGATAAGTACCTTTCAGCACCGTCTGGGAAAACGATAACTATTTTTTTATTAGCGTTTTCTTCTTTTTTAGCAAACTCTACGGCGCATTTAAGCGTAGCGCCAGAAGAAATACCTACGGCAAGATTTTCAACTTGTTTTACAAGTTTTGCATACTTGAACGCATCATCATCTGAACAAGTGAAAACACCGTCAAGCAAACTAACGTCTAACACGGTAGGCACGAAATTTGCGCCTATACCTTGTATTTTATGCGCGCCCGCGTATCCTTTAGAAATTAGTGGCGAACTTTCAGGTTCTACACCGTAAGTTTTAACGCCTTTTACATTTTGTTTTAAATATTTTGATACGCCGGTAAACGTTCCACCCGTACCTATTGCACATATAAACGCGTCTACTTCTCCGTTTAACTGGTTATAAATTTCAACGGCAGTAGTTTTATAGTGTGCATCAGGATTAGCAGGGTTATTAAACTGGTCGGCAATAATACTATTTTCAATAGTAGCGTTTAACTCGTTTGCCTTTTCAACTGCGCCTTGCATACCTAAACTACCGTCAGTTAACACTACTTCTGCGCCGTATTCTTTTAATAAATTTATACGCTCCTTACTCATAGTGTCAGGCATAGTAATTATAGTTTTATACCCCTTTTGCTTGCAAACTAACGCCAAGCCTATACCCGTGTTTCCACTAGTTGATTCTATAACCACGCCACCACTTTTTAAAACGCCTTTACTAATAGCGTTATTTACTATATTAAGGGCGACTCTATCTTTAATAGAACCTGCCGGATTATAGTATTCAAGCTTAGCGTAAATATCGGCTTTTAAGTTTAATTCGGCCTTTAATTTATCAAGTTTTTTAAGTGGAGTGTTTCCTATTTTATTAAGCATAATTTCTCCTTAGTAGATTTAACGCGTAGCGTTAAATTATAACACCCTTAAATCGTTAATAATTAAACCGTAATTATAGCCTAATAACTCAGCAGCGTTTTTGCACATAAACATACGCTTATGGTATATTTCAAAATAGTCTGAAACAGAGCAAATTTTAGGGTCGGTTTCTATGATAGTATATATGATTTTTTGTTCGTTGTCAATTTCAATATACGAACGATTTACGGCTAAATTTACCCTATCGTGTATATTCATTGATTTTTTAAAAATCTTCTTTTTAACACGTGATTTATGAACGTCTGACTTGTCGGCAATAATAAGCGCTGAACTTAATACCGATACGGGCACGCCGTGAGTTTCGTCGTGATTACCTATGGCCATCATAATTTCAGCAGCGTCAGCGTAGTCCATACCCCTATTAACAAGTAAATTGTACGCTAATAACGCCCCACTTTGAGCGTGGTTATGGCGTGACAAAGCGTTGCCTATATCGTGAAGATATCCGGCAATTTCGCCTAAGCGAATAAGTCTTTCGTCAGCCCCCGTTTCGCGCAAAATCATAGCCGTCCACGTAGCAACTATGCTATCGTGACGAACAGAGTGTTCAGTATACGCAAGCGCGTCTATTTGCTTTTCGCCAGTTTTAATTATTGCAGTAATTTCTGCATCTTTTTTTAAGTCTTTAATAGTAATCATTTTATAATTTCTCTACGAATATTTTAGAATAAATTTCTTCGTACTTATCACGATAGAAAAGGTTTGTTCCTGGGGTCGTAACCGACGCAGTACCTGCCGCAACGGCACATTTAAGCATTTCTTCAACGCTTTCACCACGCTCGGTCATAACGCTAACGGCTGCAATCATACTATCGCTAGCGCCTACCGTAGAATTTACTGCTACGTTTGCGCTTTTACAAAAATACGAATTAGTTCCGTTAGTTAAAATAGCCCCTTCGCCACCTAACGATAAAAGTACGTTTTCAGCACCCTTATCTAAAAGTTTATACGAGCCTTTTAAAAAGTCTTGCCTATTTTTTAATGTTGAGCCAACTATATTTTCAAGTTCCACAAGGTTAGGTTTTACCATATACACGCCTTCTTTTAAAGCGTTTAAAAGTTTATTGCCCTCAGCGTCAACTATCGTTTTAACACCTTTAGGAATTTCTTTTACAATTTTTTGATAATAATCGTCTTCAACGCCTTTAGGAAGCGAACCACTCATAACAACTACGTTAGAATTAGGCGCAAGCGACTTAACTAACGATACAAGTTCTTGTTGCTTATCTTCGCTAACTACTTCACCCTTATCGTTAATTTCGGTAAGCATTGACCTATTATCTACTATTTTATAGTTTACGCGTACGCTACCTTTATTCCACACGAAAGAGTATTTTACCCTTTCATTATCTAAACGCTGGCAGAATAAACTACCGTCGTTTTCAAACATAAAGCCGGTAGCAAAACTGTCCCCACCTAATCTACTAACGCCGATAGCAACGTTAAGCGCTTTACCTGAATAGGTTAACAATTTATTGTTAATTCTATTCATTTTACCTACGTTTAACTGCTCAAGTTCCATCGTGCAATCGATACTTGGATTAGGACATATACTTAAAATCATTTTATTTCTCCTTATTAGTGTATGCACTAATAAAAAAACGTATTCAACTTACATATAACTGGCGGTAACACTATGTATTACCGCCGGTTTTACTTATTACGCTTCTTTCTTAGCGTCAGCTATAATTTTTGCTTGTTGGTCGAAAGTTACTTCTTCATAACGCGCAAATTCAATAGTAAATTTACCACGCGCTTGAGTAAGTGAACGAAGGTCTGTGGCGTATTCTAAAGTTTCACTTTCAGGAATATCGGCAATAATAACTGCTTTGTCGCCGTCTTGTTCTGTACCTAAAATTCTACCACGACGTTTATTTATATCGCCCATAATATCGCCAAGATAACTATCAGGAACGGTAATTACAACCTTCATAATAGGCTCTAAAATTACAGGGTTTGCTTTAGGAATACCGTCAAGGTAAGCAAGTTTAGCAGCAGATACGTACGCTACTTCTTTACTGTCAACAGAGTGCGAAGAACCATCGTAAAGCGTTGCTTTAACGTTTACCATAGGATATCCTGCTAAAACGCCCGTTTTAATTGCTTCACGCAAGCCTTTATCAACGGCTGGAATATAACTGTTAGGAACAGCGCCACCAACAACTGCGTCAACGAATTCATAAACGCCGTCTTCTGCGCCTGGTTCAAAACGAACTTTACAGTGACCGTATTGACCTGCACCACCAGTTTGTTTTTTATGTTTACCTTCGCCTTCGGCTAATTTTTTAATAGTTTCTTTATAAGCAACCTTTGGAGTGCCTAAAACGGCTTCTACACCAAATTTGTTTTTAAGTTTTTTACATAATACTTGAAGTTGTATTGCGCCGATACCTGCAATAATCATTTCGCCAGTATCAACGTTTTTAGAAACGCTAAACGAAATATCTTCGTCGGCAAGTTTGTTAAGTCCTGCAAAAATTTTATCTTCTTCGCCCTTCTTTAAAGCAGAAACGGTTTTTCTATACATAGGCGACGGAACGTCAAACTTTTTAAATTCGGTTTCGTTAGTTTCGTATAAAGTATCACCCGTTTTAACGTCGTTAAGCTTATTAAGAGCACCTATATCACCTGCGATAAGTTCGTCAACCGAATCAGTCTTTTTACCTTTTAAAGTGTAAATAGCGCTGATTTTTTATTCTTTACCAGAGCCCGAAATTTTTAACGTAACGCCCGATTTAAGTACGCCTGATATAACTTTAACATAGTTAAGTTTACCAAGATAAGGGTCAACCACAGTTTTAAATACACGAATAACCGTTTGCGCGTTTTCGTTAGGAGATACTGGAACACGGAAAGTTCCTTTAACGGTTGCACGTTGTAAGCCTGCGTCTTTAGGGCTTGGAAGTGTAGATATAATTTTATCCATTAAATTGAATACGCCGTGATTTTAATAGCGCTACCACCAAGCACGGTAATAGTTGAGCAAGAGTTAATACCCTTTTTAACGCCTAATTCAATTTCTTCAGGGGCAAGCTCGCCGTCTGTAAAGAATTTATCAAGTAATTCTTCGTCGTTTTCAGCAGCCGCTTCAGTAACAGCAAGTTTTGCTTCTTCGTAAGCGTCTTGTAAATAATCAGGAACAGCACTTTCGTTTCTTTCCCAGTCACGAAGAACGCCGTAAGCAACTTTAACAAAGCCTTTCATTTTGCCGTCTATCATATTAGGAACAATCATAGGGGCAATTTTATGTCCGTATTTTTCTTTAATAGCGTTAACGGTTTTAATAAAGTCAGAATTATCTTTATCTAAGCCGTTTACGAATAACATTGCAGGAATTTCGTGTTCAACACAATAATCAATAGCCTTTTCAGTACCAACGGTAAGGTTACCACCAGCGCCAGTTACGATAATTGCAGAGTCTGCAACGGCAAGTGCTTGAACCATTTCGCACTCAAAGTCGTAAAAACCTGGAACGTCGATTATATTAAATTTATAACCTTTGTATTCGCCGTTAGCACACGCTAAACTGATAGATGATTTTTTGTTGATTTCTTCGGCGTCAAAGTCCATAACGGTGTTACCATCGTCAACTTTACCTTGACGGTCAATTGCGTTACAATTGAATAAAATTGCTTCTGCAAGCGTAGTTTTACCTTCGCCACTATGCCCTATTAACGCCACGTTTCTAATTTTGTCTACATCCATAATTAGTAATTCCTTATTTATTATTTGTAAGGGTAGATGCCCCCTACTACTTAATTATATAATAATTTAACAACTTTTTCAATAGTGATTTTTTATTTTTTTAAATTTTTTTTATAAGCAACTATCACACAAAAAAATTACGCGCCTTTAACACACTTGTTAAAACGCACGTAATTTAAAGTATTAAATTAAAATACACAAAATATTGCCTTTACCGTCGTTAATAATTTTAGTTACCGTCTTTTTCATTTTTGCCTTACTTTAATCTTTCATAGACGCTACTTTATGCGCTATTACACTTGAAAATAAACTTGATAACGGCTAACCAAAAACGGTATTGTTCCACACCTTGTCGGCATCAGTTTGATATTCGTTTTTAATATATTCGGCGTATTCAGTACATTGTTCTTTAGTGCCGTATAAAGGCGTAACGTCTGCATCTAAATTAGTTTTTATAAGGTGCATTGAACTACTTGTTGCTTTAAGTTTTACACCGTATCTACCACCGTAACGCACTACTTCAGGATCTTTAAGCACCATTTCGCTATCGGTAGGCACTACTATACCGTAACCGTTTGCATCAACTTCACTTAAAGCGTTTTTAAGTTTGCGATAATTATTTTTAGCAACGTTTAATTCTTTTACGTACGACATGAGTTTATAGTCGCAGTCTATTTCTTCACCTGCAAGTTCACTTAATAATAAGAAGAACAAGTTTTTATCTGGCTCTAACTCAAACACTACCTTACCTTCGCCAAGTAGTGACGACTTTTCTTTAACCGACTTAACGCCTTCAACTACTGACAACGCGTCGGCAAGTAAACTAACGTGTTTTACCTTTTCGATTTGTGGCGCAATTTCTTTAATAGCGTTTAATACGCCCGAT
>JAGBYC010000250.1 GCA_017628935.1 Clostridia bacterium
GCTTAAATTTGGTGCTACAACGGTATTGCCAACTATTTCGGCTGCCCCTATTTCAGTAATGGAAGAGGCTGTTGACGCTATTAGCAAAGCAAAATATAGTGGAAAAGTAAAAGGTAACTTACCGGGCGCTCATTTAGAAGGCCCTTACTTTTCACTTAAACAATGTGGTGCGCAAAACCCTGATAGCATTACTCCACCTATCGAAGAAGATTATACTCGTATTATAACTAAATACGGCAAAGATATTGCGCGTTGGTCATATGCGCCAGAGCACGACGAAGGTGGCAAATTTAGTAAATATTTAGTTGAAAACGGAATTTTATCGGCTGCAGGGCATACCGACGCTAAGTACGAAGATGTTAAAATTGCCATTGATAACGGTATGAATTTAATTACGCACTTATATTCGGCAACAAGCACGGTTACAAGAAATATGGGTTTTAGGTCGCTTGGCGTTATTGAAAGCGCGTTCTTGCGTGACGAACTTTTCGTTGAAATTATAGCTGACGGAAAGCATTTACCATACGACCTTGTTAAAATGATTATAAAAATTAAAGGGGCTGATAAAGTTGCCCTTATAACTGACAGTATGGCTATTGCCGGAACTGACGTTAAAGAAGGCGTTATGAACGGTATTGAGTATATCGTTGAAGAAGGCGTATGCCGTCTTAAAGATAGGTCGGCGTTTGCTGGTAGCGTGGCAACGGCAAACAAGTTAATAACTACGTTATTAAATTGTGGCTTTGATATAGTTACTGCAGTTAAAATGCTTACCGAAACTCCTGCAAAAATTATGGGTTATGACAAAGGCGTTTTAGCAGAAAATTATGATGCCGACGTTATTGCTTTTGACGTTACTAGTAGCAACGAAATTAACGTTACTAACGTTTTTGTAATGGGTGAAAACAAAATATAAAAATAAAAAAAGGCGTGGGGTTGCCCCACGTTTTTTATTGCGAAATTTTTTTGTGTGATGCTAATTTTTTAAAATAACGGGGTGGTTTGTGCGTTCGGCTTATAGAAAAAAAGGCGTTTCAAAGCTAAAAAATACGTCCTAAAACTAAAATATTATAAAAAATTTTATAAATAAAATAAAAAAGGTGTTAAAAATCGTTGCAATTTAAATTTTGTTGTGATAGAATAATAATGTATCTTTTTGTAGATTTTTATTTTTGCGTGCAATTTTTTATTTACCTTTACTTACTTACGGGCCTAAAAACAAAACCCGTATTTTTAATAAAAATAAAGTGCTTAAAAATAGCAAAAAGTTAAAAAACGTTTCTTCTGCGTTTAAACAATGGGTTTAACGCATATAATATTAAAAATTTCTTGTTAAGGAGAAAGATATGAAAAAATTTACCAAAACTTTGTTAGGTGCAGTTTTATCAGTAGCAATGGTTGTTACTGGTGGTTTAGCTGCATTAGGCAACAAGCCAGTTGTAACAAAAGCGGCGGAAACCACAGTATCAACGTCTTACTTAGCTGAACAAGTTGTTACTAGTGAAGGTGCAACCGCGGTTATTGGCAAAAGAGCTACTGCAAACACTAGCTTCTCTGCTAACCAACATACCGGCTTAGTGTTAACTGGTGGAACGGGCGCTACGTTCAACTTAGGTACAATTGACATTACGTCATCGTACTGGAACGTTGCAGAAGGTGCAAGCAAGTATTTCGCGTTAGCAGAAAGTGCAATGCCTTTCATAACTTGGAACTACATTGTTGCAGACGCTTCTGTTGCGTACGAATTAAGTTCACTTATAATTCGTGTTAAAGACCATAACGACCCTACAAATTACTTTGAAGTTTGGACTTCTCCATACACAGTAGGTGCTAACAACCCTACAAAAATGTATGCAAGAGCGTCTAACCAAGCAAAATGGGGTGACAAACGTATCAATAAAGGTATGTACACTTATAATTCTGCAACTAACTACGGTGCAAACCAAAGAAACAGAAGTTTAGCAGAAGTATCAACTTTATTTGGTTCAGTTGATGCGTCATTAAACTATGGTACGGCTTCTACAGGTGTATGGCTTAACGGTTCTAAAGTTCCTTTTGCTCTCGTTTACGATACTGAAGAAAAAGCTGTTTATACTAACATTACTTACAACTCGGCTACCAACGATATGAAAGACGGTTTCATTATCCGTGACTTTAGTGAAGAAGATTACGGCGACGGTCAAGCGTTATTAGGTGACGACCCATGGACTGGTTTCAGTTCTAATTACGTAGACGTTGAAGTTGTATTTGAAACTGTTGAAAATGCAGAAACTACTTCTATTGTAATTAAGCAATTTGGTGGTAAATCACTTAATGCTGGTGAAGTTACCGTAACTGATAGCGACTACGTTGCTTCAATGCCAGAAGTTGTTGAATCTGCAAATAAGGGTGAAACAATTACTCTTACTGCTCCTTCAATCAGCTGTGCTTTTGATAGCACTTGGTACCAAGGCGCATACGTTAAAATTCTTAAGGATGGTTCACTTGTAGATACTGTTACTTTTGATGCTGAAACTAAATCATATACGTTTACTACTGGTGGCAACTACGTTTTAGAATACTACGGTGCAAACGATGCGTTAATCGGTTCTAAAAACGTTAACGTTGTTGCTGTTTCAGTTCCTAAACAACTTTCTGCATCTGAAGGTGCATCATTTGCATTCAATTCTGCTTTCCCAAGTAACGGTGCAAATAACAAACAACCTGGTTTAATTTTAACAGGTGGCACAGGCTCTACTTTCAACTTAGGTACTATCAACCTTGCTAATACTGGTTGGGAATCTGCTTCTTACTTTGATGCGCCTACGGCTGCAGTTCCTTTCATTTCATACAACTATATGGATGCAAACGTTTCATCTATCAAAATTCGTTTGTACGACCATTACGACCATACTAAATATATAGATACGTGGGTACTTACTGCTGCTACTGAAACAAGAATGTACGCGCAAGGTAGTGGTCAAACTATGCAAGGTGCTTATCGTCATACTCAAGGATTTAAGCAATATCCTTACGCAGTAGTTACTAAATCAGCTATTAGAAACACTGTTACTCCTATTCTTAACGCCAACTATCCAGGCACTTCAGGTTTAGGTCTTATTAGATATACCACTGGTAACACTACTGTAAAACCAGACGGTACTACTTACGCTCCATACGGTTTATTCTTTAACTATGAACAAAACGCACTTTACTCTAGCGTAACTTACAACTCTACTACTAATAACCTTGCTACTTCTTACGTAATTCGTGACTTTGATGAACCTGTTTACGAAGATGGTATTGCTGCATCTGGTGATAATCTTTGGGAAAAATTCAGCACTACGTTAGTTGACGTTGAAGTTGTTTTAGAAACACTTGTTGACGGCGCTGAAAGTGCGTCGGTTGTAGTACGTGAACTTGGTGGCTCTGCATTATCTAAGTTCCTTGCTGGTGGTGACGCTTATCAATGGACTGAACCATTAGATCCAACTACTCAA
>JAGBYC010000251.1 GCA_017628935.1 Clostridia bacterium
GTTTAAAAATTAAATAAAAACGATAACTAAAACGAGTAAATACTGAGAAGAACACAAAAAACATTGTAAACATTAATACAGTCCACTCGTTTATAAATTTACTGCGTGTAAAAATAACTACGGTAGTGTTTACAATTGCTAAAATAAACGAACCTATTACCGTTTTAAGCGCCGTTGACGCGCTAACGTGCGTAAAAATAATTTGGTATAAGCCTAAAAGCGTAAACACAATTAACATTGTAATAACGTTAATTAAGCCTAAAACAAGCACGTATTTATTAAAGTCAAAACCAACGGTACCCATATACGCTAACGCCATTGCTAATACGGCAGACACGACGTCAACTAATACCAAAATAAGTATTTGATAAAATTTAGTAATTTTCCTTTGTTTCATAACTCACCGTTAAATAAACGTATTAGTAAACATAGTTTACATAAAGTTATTATATCACACTATACGCGCATACGCAATAAAATTTTATAACTTTTATAAAACTACAACGCTTTTAATACTTTTTTATAGTAATTTAAAAGACGCAGTTAACTGCGTCTTTTATACGTTTTCGATATAAAATTCGTTATTGCCTGCAATAGACACGGCAACGTCATAGCCGTTTACGGTAATTAAAGTTGATTTAATTACTTCGCCGTTAAACGACGTTTTATACTTATCGTTAAGCTTAGTTACGCTTTCAACTGCAGTCCACTTTAAAAACAATTCGTTATCAACGCTAACGCCAAGTTTTTTAGCCACGGCAGTATATTTTTCAGCGTTTTTGCAAACTTCAATATCAAGCCCAAAATCAGCCTTAGAATAGCCTACTGCAACAACGCCGTTTGAGTGCGATAAACTTATAAAGCCGTTATTGATAAGTGGCTTACCGTTAGGCGAAAAAGTTAAATTATATTCGCAAAGCCATTTACCCGTTACTTTAAATAACAAGTTATTTATAAGCGACCACGCCGTTAAACTTTCTAACCGTTTATTTTCAGTTTTATGCGCGTTTACGCGATTTAATATAACGCTTGGTAAATTAGCCGTTAAACTAATTATATCGCCACCGTAAACGCTACTATAACTAAAATAGATTTTTTCCATAAAAACATTATAGCCGTTTGCCACTTTTTTGTCAATAATATACCTAAACGCTTACTTTGTATATTTAAGTTTAGTTGCTTTTCCACCACGAATATGGCGTTCGCTTAAATTAAAATCAAGCACGTCGCGAACTAATAAATATAAATTACCGTCTAATTCTTTAAGCCGTTTAGTTACGTCTTTATGTACGGTAGACTTGCCTACGTTAAAAACCTTAGCAACTTCCCTTACGGTTGCACCCGTTTCGATAATATAAAGCGCTTCGTCTATCGTTCTAATTTCAATGCTTTTATACAAAAAACCGCCCCCTTACCTATGGTATGACGGACGGTTTTATTTTATCACTTATATTTAATTAGTTTTTATTGCCGTGGATAGGCGCAGGAATTCTACCACCACGTAAAATGAATTTTTCACTTGATTTATCGTGAACTGGCATAATAGGTGCGCGACCTAATAAACCACCAAATTCAACGCTATCACCAACAGTTTTACCTGGAACAGGTATAATTCTAACGGCAGTAGTTTTGCTGTTTACCATACCGATAGCGGCTTCGTCGGCAATAATTGCAGAGATAGTTGACGCAGACGTATCACCTGGAACGGCAACCATATCGATACCAACTGAACAAACGGCTGTCATTGCTTCAAGTTTAGATAACGTAAGCGAACCGTTATCGGCAGCGTTAATCATACCGATATCTTCACTAACTGGAATAAACGCGCCAGACAAACCACCAACGTGTGAACTTGCCATTATGCCACCTTTTTTAACAGCGTCGTTTAATAAAGCAAGGCAGGCAGTAGTACCGTGTGTACCAACTTGTTCTAAGCCCATTTCTTCTAAAATGTGACCTACGCTATCGCCAACTACTGGGGTTGGAGCAAGTGATAAGTCAACTATACCAGTTTCAGCGTTCATACGTTTGCTTGCTTCGTTAGCAATAAGTTGACCTACGCGCGTAATTTTAAACGCTGTGCGTTTAACCGTTTCAGCAACTTCAGTAATATTAGCGTTAGGTATACCTTTTAAAGCGTGTTGAACAACGCCTGGACCAGAAACGCCTACGTTAATAACAGCGTCGCCTTCGCCTA
Source organism: Clostridia bacterium (assembly GCA_017628935.1). Classification (GTDB taxonomy): domain Bacteria; phylum Bacillota; class Clostridia; order Christensenellales; family Borkfalkiaceae; genus HGM11412. The sequence goes on from JAGBYC010000251.1 coordinate 2,198, forward strand.
CACCGTGGAAAGCGCCTGCCATAAACGGATTATCTTCAACGGCGTTACAAAAAGCAACGAATTTAGCAGCGGCAAGACCATCTCTATCAGCAGTACGGTTAGCCATATCTTTAATAATTTCACCCATAAGTTTAACAGCGTCCATATTGATACCGGCACGCGTTGAACCTACGTTAACTGATGAACAAAGCCTATCAGTAGTTGCTAATACTTCAGGAATGCTTTTAATAAAACTTTCTTCAAACGAAGTCATACTTTTATGAACGAGCGCCGAATAACCGCCTAAAAAGTCGATACCTAAGGTTTTACCCGCTTTGTCAAGGGCTTTTGCAATTTTAATTTCTTCGCCTTTAAAACCTGCGGTTATTAAAGATACGGGTGTAACCGAAACACGTTTGTTAATTATA
>JAGBYC010000252.1 GCA_017628935.1 Clostridia bacterium
AAAGGACGCGTTGCGTAGTAAATCATAAGCGCCGTTTCGCATATTACAACTAAAACAAGCGCCGCTATATATAAATAAAGATATTTAATTCTACGCGTATTTTCTTTTAAATAGGTTTCTTCACTATATAAATTAACCATTATTTACGTCCTTTTTATAATCTGTTTTAACGTATTCGTACCCAGATGGAGTTTTTAAATAAAGTTCGTATCTATCACCAAACTCTTTAAAATAATAATTTGGGTTTTGTTTTACCCTATATAACTTACCGTCACTACCGTCAACCGATAATTGACTTTTACCCTTTTCTATTTTAGTAGCAGTTTTTACCGTTGACGCTGCTAATTTAGTAGGCTTTTCGATAGGAAAAATAAACCTAAAAATTGAATACAATAGCGTAGTAATTACAACTATATGCGTTACTGCAAACGCTACACTACCATAGGTAACGTCTATTTTACATAAAAATAATATAAAATACAATAAATACGCTAATATAATTACTAAAAAATTTAATTTTTTAAATAAAAATTTAATAAACTTCATTTTAGCCAAATAATTTTGTGGTTATATCTTTATTTTCAATCCAAAACTGATGAACAACGCCTATAATTTGACTTTCACTTACAAGACCAACGTAATTAGGTGCCGTTGTGTCAGGGTTTTCTTCGCCATATTCAGTGTAAATAGTTCTACTATCTTGGCTAGACTCACGGTTATCGCCAAGCACGAAATACTGCCCTTTACCAATAACGGTTTTAGGAATATCGTTACAAAGAAAATACTCAATGTAAGTGCCAGCAGACGGATTTTTTAAGTAAGATTCTTTAATTTTAAACTTCTTATATTCGCCGTTTTCAAACCTTTCAACGTAAATAACGCCGTTTTCTGTATAAATTGTGTCACCTTCAATACCTATAACGCGTTTAATATAATCGTCGTTATCGTTTTGCTTAAACACAATTACGTCGCCACGCTCAACGGTAGCAAGTTTATCTAAAATTAAAACGTCGCCGTCGTTAATAGTATTAGTCATTGATTGTTGACTAACGCTAACGGTAGCAATCCAAAAATTAGACACGAAGAATAAAAAACCGATTAAAATTAAGCAAATAAAGCCTAAAACTATATCAAAAATAAAATCGCGTTTAGAATATTCAGTTTTATCTTTAAATAATTTTAAAAACATTATTTCCCCACTACGCTTTTAATTCGCTTTTCTAAATCGGTAGGAGTAAGCATTACTATTCTACCACACTTTTCGCATTTAATTTTAAAGTCGGCACCCGTTCTAACAACGCTCCAAACGTTTCCACCACAAGGGTGCGCTTTTTTTGTAATAATTTTATCGTTTAAGTTTAAGTTTATCATAACACCATTACGTTATTTAAAGTAAATTTACCAACCGACTTAAAGGTTAAAAGGTTGATATTTTGATAGTCGTCAATAGAAACGCCGTTTTCATCTTTAAATTCTTGAAAATCAATTATAACGTTTTGCCAAATTTCGCCACCAGAAAGTTGAGCGGTGTACGAATACGCCTTTTCGCCTACTAAAATTGATAAAGTTAATTTTAAAAAGTCACGCGAGTAAACGTCAAACTTAATAAACGAATTGTCAGTAATATTAGGCACAAAATTTCTAATTGCGTAAGTTGAAAGTGAATTTATTGAAGTTACACCTTTAATATCGTTAGGGCCAACGCTTATTGCGTTTAAACTATTTTTAGTAAATACTTTTGCTAAAAGTTCGTCGTTAACTTCGTTAGAAACAAACTCAATTAAATACTTATCAGTATTAAATAAAACCTTAGGTTTTACAACGTTTGATTCGTAAACGGAATTTTTATAAAAGAATTTAGAACATACCCTAAAGCCGTTTTTATAAACTACTTCAACAAAAGCTAAAACGCTATTAAAACTGCTAACAATTTTATTTTCAAACTCTATTTCGCCACTATCTTGTAACGGCAAATAACACTTGTTCCAAACGCGCGTGTTTAAATTAACGTCATCAAAACTTGTGTACACACAAACGCTTTCAACTTCACTAGCAAGCGAATACGAAATATTATACCAAATAACGTCACCGTTAACGTCAAGGTCAAGTTGTGGGTATTCTGGTAATGCTATTTTTTCTTTTAAAACGTATTTATTTAAGAAAATATCAATAGTTTTTAAATAATTACCGTCTAAAACGTCAACCGACGACGCGCTAAAATTAAAGTGAGTTTTCTTTTGACTATCTAAGTACGAAAGCGTATCAACGGCACGTTCAACATTAAATTCAACGCTATTAGTAGTGCCTAAAAACATTACTGGACAGGTTACGTGTTTAGCGTAAGTGTGCGCGTCTACACCGGCAAGGAAACGAATTCTATTATCGTCCATTTCAATTTCCTTTTCGTCGTGCTTGTCAATACCGTTATACGAAAGCCAGCCTGCACCAAATAAGAATATTGCCGAAGAAATACGTTTGTCGACACCAGCAAGTTGCCATAACACGTTAGCACCGTGCTTAATGCCAAGCGCAAAGATAGGCTTTTTAGGATTTTGTTTTTGTAAAAACGACACAGCGTATCTACCAACTGCCACCCATTCGTACCAGCAAGTTTCTTTAGCCGTGTTATTTATATTGTAAAAATTTTCATTACAATTTAAAAAGTTAGCGTAACTAACGTCAGCAGGATATTTGGTGTAGTTTTTTCTACCCTCAACTTCGCCTGCCAAGTCAACGTAAAGCACGTCGTAACCCTGTTTAACGTAATAATTAACTAAGTCTTCATTAATTTTATCGCTTACGTTAGGTAAAATAAGCATAGAACCTTTCGACTTTGCTTTTTGTTTAGCGTAAAGACCGTAAATTCTAACGCGTGAAGTTGAAGTTTCTCTACCCGAAAAATATATGTAATTGTAATCAACCATACCGATAGAAACAACGTTAACTTTACGCTCTTTAAGTGGCAAAGCGTCGTTAAAATCTGCCCATAACGATATAGGAGTTAAAATTTCATTAGTCATAATTAACCTTAAACTTATTACTGGTAACTTTTATTATACACCTTTTTTGAAAATTTTGCTTGTTATTTTAATAACATTTTTGAAATTTTTTAAAATTTTTAATCATTTACACTTGACTTGTAGTTGCATTTAGGGTTTTTATACAACATTTAGTGTTTTTAATTTTTTTTATAATTTATACTTGATTTATTTTTAATTATATTTTAATATATTTGTACGCTTAAATCAATAGTATTTTTTCAAAAACAAACGATAAGGTAAAAAATATGTCATTTTGTACGTTCTCAAAAGAATCAAACACATCAGGTAAAACGATTATTGATAACTTGTTTATTACAAATTATTTAATCGACGCGCCTGAAAACGCCGTAAAAGTATATCTTTACGGCTTATACTTATGCCAAAATTTAAACGCCGTTGACGACGTTGATTCTTTTGCCGTTAATCTTAACTTAACCACAAGCGAAGTTATCGACTATTTTAAGTTTTGGGACGATTTTGGAATTTTATCAATCGTTTCAACTACTCCCTTTGCTGTAAAATACTATCCACTTAACGAAACAGGCTTAAAATATCGTAAATTTAAACCTGAAAAGTACGCCGACTTTACTAAAGCAATGCAATTAGTTCTTTCAAACCGTATGATTTCAGTTAGCGAATTTAACGAATATTTTAACCTTTTAGAAAGCACTTCTATTAAACCTGAAGCGCTAATTATGATTGCTAAATATTGCGTTGACGTTAAAGGCGACGATATCGGTGTTAAATATATTTTAGCAACTGCCAAAAACTTTATTGCCGACGGTATTACTACGCCTATTTTAGTTGAAAAGAAGTTAAGCGACTATAACGCAACCACTAAAGAAATTTACACTCTTTTCAATTTAATGAAAATAAACAAAAAACCTGAGGCAGACGAACAAAATCTTTATAAAAAATGGACCGTTGACTATGGCTACGGCTTAGAAATTTTAGAATTTATTATTAAAAACCAAAAAGTTAAGAATTTCAAGAAGTTAGACGGTATTATTGAAGACTTATATTCAAATAAACATTTTAGCGAAGAATCAATTTCTTACCACTTAAAACATAAAAGCGAACTTATCGACCTTACTATTTCTATTGCTAAACAACTTGGCGAAAGAGTTGAAATTTTTGAACCATACGTAAATAACTACGTTGCCGTATGGACAAGTAAGGGTTACGATGCCGACGCGTTAAACTATATTGCTAACCGTAACTTCAAAAAGCGTAAGCGTACTTTTGAAGAAATGAACGAAACTATCAACACTTTATATCGTTTAGGTTTAGTAACTTTAACGTCAATTACCGAATATATCACTCAAAACGCTGAAAGTGAGAAGTTTATTTCGCTTTTACTTGAAAAAATGGGCGAACATAGAAATCCTAACGAATGGGATAAAGAAAACTTATCAACATGGAGAAGTTGGAATTTCACTAACGAACTTATTTTAGAAGCAGGTAAACGTAGCGCAGGCAAACCTAACCCTATTGCTTACATAAACAGCATTTTATCTAACTGGAAAAGTAAAAATATTTACACGTTAGAAGACGTTGAGCGTGAAAGCAAAGAATTTAGTAGTAATTACGCAAATAACGTAGCCAACAATAATAAACTTACTACTGAACAACTTGTAAATAAGGTTAATGCTAAATACTTAGAATTTAAAACAAAAGAAGAATCACGCCTTAGTTTACTTAGCGAAAAATTAAGTAAATTCCCTGAATTTAAAACGGTTGAAAACGAAATTGGCAAAACTACTTTCGATTTAGCAAAAGCAGAATACGACGGCAATTTATCGTTACAAATTAAACTTAAAAACGACCTTGAAGTTTTAAATAGAAAAAAATCAAATATCTTAGATAAAATCGGCATAAATGAAGAAAATTTAAAGCAACGTTACGTATGTAAAGAGTGTCAAGACACAGGCTACGTTAACGGTGTAAGATGTTCTTGTTTCTATGAATATTTAGAAGAATTTACAGCAGAAAATTTATCTAAACAATAAAAAAATTCCTTGCGACTTAGCAAGGAATTTTAATTTTAAACTTTAATAGGTTCGGCGTATTCTTCACCGAAAGTTTCAACGGTAACCGACTTCATTATTTGGTCGTCAACCGGTTTATCGTACCAGTCTACTTTAGTTTCAGCAATTTCATCAACCACTTCAATACCCTCAATAATTTTACCAAAACTTGCGTACTGTCCGTCTAAATGCGGGCTATCTTGATGCATAATGAAAAATTGTGAACCAGCAGAGTTTGGCATCATTGAGCGCGCCATTGACAACACGCCACGAGTATGTTTTAAATCATTTTTAAAACCGTTAGAAGTCAACTCACCTTTAATGCTATAACCAGGGCCACCAGTACCTCTACCAAGTGGGTCGCCACCTTGAATCATAAACCCTTCAATTACACGGTGGAAACAAATTCCGTTATAAAAACCACGTTTTACAAGTGAAATAAAGTTGTTAACCGTATTTGGAGCGATACTTGGGTAAAGTTCAGCCTTCATAATTTTGCCGTTGTTCATTTCAATAGTAATTATAGGATTAGCCATAATACCCCCTTATTCTTCCCACTTAATAATTTCTACGCCGGCCTCAGCTAAAAGTTGAAGTGAAAATTCATCTGGATAGCCGTATTTGTAAATTACTTTTTTAATACCAGCGTTAATAATCATTTTAGTACAAATTGTACAAGGTTGATGCGTAACGTAAATAGTAGCGCCTTCAACTGAAATACCAAGTTTTGCCGCTTGACAAATAGCGTTTTGTTCTGCGTGAACGGCAAAACAAATTTCATGCCTTGTACCTGACGGAATATTTAATTTTTTACGTAAGCATTCACCCTTTTCAGCGCAACTAACAACGCCCATAGGTGCGCCGTTATAACCAGTTGCAAGAATTCTTTTATCTTTAACGATAACTGCGCCAACGTGTCTATTTTCTTGATAGCAACTTGACCAAGAGCCTACCACTTCAGCCATATCAATAAAACGTTTATCCCATTTATTCATAATATAATCTCCTTATATATACCATTTTAACATATAATATTTTATTTTGCAATATATTTAAAACAATCGACACGATATATTAAAATTTTTGCAAAAATTAACTTTTTTTAAAATAAAAATGCATATAACACTTGACAATATTTTTAATATTGATATAATAAAATTAGCAATCAACGTGTGAGAGTGCTAATTTTTAGCAACACGTATTAAGAGGAATTATTATGACAATTAAACCTTTATTTGACAAAGTTGTTGTTGAAGCAACTACTACTGAAAAAACTACTAAATCAGGCATTATTTTAACTAGTGCATCACAAGAAAAGCAACAAACTGCTAAAGTTGTAGCAGTTGGCCCTGGTGGTGTTATTGATGGTAAAGAAGTTACTATGCAAGTTAAAGTAGGCGACGTTATTTTATATTCAACCTACGCTGGCTCTGATTTTAAAGTTGACGGAAGAGAATTTACTATTATAAAACAAAGCGATATTCTCGCTATTGTTGAATAAGGAGGCATTATGGCTAAACAAATTAAATACGGCGAAGACGCAAGAAAAGCCCTTGAAAATGGCGTTAATACCCTTGCAGATACCGTTAAAATCACACTTGATCCTAAAGGAAGAAACGTTGTGTTAGATAAAAAATACGGCGCTCCACTTATTACTAACGACGGCGTTACAATCGCTAAAGAAATTGAACTTGAAGACCCGTTTGAAAATATGGGCGCTCAACTTGTTAAAGAAGTTTCTACAAAAACTAACGACGTTGCCGGCGACGGCACTACTACTGCAGTTGTACTTGCTCAAGCAATGATTCGTGAAGGGCTTAAAAACCTTGCTGCAGGCGCAAATCCAGT
>JAGBYC010000253.1 GCA_017628935.1 Clostridia bacterium
ATACGTGCCGTCAGTACACGGATACGTTTCCGTTTTAGTATTACTACCCGGCATTATACCGTGTTTACGTAAAAGATCGGGCAAGGTTACGCCGTCTTTTTCACATAAATGCTGTAAAACGCGTAAGGTTACCCTTGCATCTTCATCTGAACGGTGCGCTAAATACTCAATACCTAATTCTTCGGCAATTTTTTCAAGCCCCGACATAGTTGGGTTTTTATAAACGGCTTTATACAAAAGCTGAACGTCGATAAATTCGTACTCAATTTTGTCTAAATTATAAACCTGGCACGCGCTGTTTAAAAACTCAACGTCGTTCATAACCGAAAAACCAACGATATAGTCTGCCCCTTCAAACAACGCCTTAATTTCGTTATAAAACTCAGGGAATTTTGGTTGGGCTTTTATGTACGCCTTTTCGTAATGCAATTTAATTTTCGTTTCGTAGCGACGGGTGTTAGGACGCATAACAAGGTCTTTTTGCTCTAAAATGGCGAAGTTTTCGTCACTTTTACAATAGCCGAAAGAACACATGCTACCGTCGTTATGGTTACCCGAAACGCTTTCGATATCATAACATAAAATATTCATATCAGTAAATTATCCGCCGTAGTTAGGCGGATAATATTTTTAATTTTATTCTTCTTAAGCAAAATTATCTTCAAGATATTTTTCGTATAAATCACTATCAGTTTCGTTCATTTTACCAAGTAAAGTTCCGTGAACTTTTTTAATAGTTTCTTCATCACTTTCAACTATCGTTTCAAGGTAGTTTTCGTAATAAGTTACGTCTTTACCTTCAAGTTTAGTTTCGTCGTCAATCTTACTCATATCAACAACGTAAGCGTATTTGTAGAAAGGTTCGTTAGCGTATGAACCGATAAAGTAATTACCAATTACGCGTGGAGAATAGAAGGCTGTTGACGTTTGCATTGCAATACCGTTAATTTGTTTAACCTTAACGTCGTTTGCAGTGTAGTTAGCGCGATAATAAATACCTTCAGCAGTATTGCAAAGATACATATAACCACTTGCTTTATCTACGAAAGAAATAGAATAGTTTTTGCATTCTGATGAAATAATTTCAGTACCAAACTCAGCGTTGTTTGAGTTTTCGTAGTTGTATTTCATAAGACCGTAGTTTTCAGAATCGATATAGTAAATTGCGTTAAGCGATTCGTAGTAAGAGTTAGTAGAAAGCGCTTTATCTACGTGAACGTTAGAGTCGCCAAGTTTTTTAAACGATGCAACATTTACGCCACCGTCTACGATATTAGCACCAAAATACATATTGCTTTGGTAAGCACTGTTACTATCAGTTGTTGTTACTTTAAACACAACAAGTGCGCCCGTGTTTTTAATAAGCGAAATAGTTATACCTTGCGCGCCACTAATTAAGTTGCCGTTATAAACAAATTCTTTACCTTCAAATTCAGTAGCCGTATAATCTCTATCTAAAGCGTATCTACCAGCGCCAGTAACAACTAACTTAGCGTCAGCATCGCCCACTTTGTACGAATAAAGGTTGTTAAACGATTCGTCTTGTTCAAGGCTTTCAGAATAAGCAGTAGTTGTAAAGAAAACAGTAGCCGAATTATCGTCTGCAAAAGCAACGCTTTCGTATGCTGAAGAAGTATAAACTTCTTCACCGTTAGACGCGTTTACAACTTTAAATTTATTTTCAGTAGCGCCGTCAACCGTTTCACTTAAAGTGTAAGTAAGGTAAACGTTTTCGCCTACTTGAACGAATTTAAACGAAGTTGTGTTATCGTCTGCCGTTGCAATTGCTTTACCAAACTTGCCAGTTTTTAAATTAAGGCTTGCAAATTCAGTTTTTTGATTTTGAATAGCACCGGTTTTATCTTTATTAGTACTTGGAGTTGCGTAGTAAACGCTATCACCGTAAAAATATACGCCGGTTCCGTAGTTGCCAGTCATTAAAATTTTTGAAACAACGGTATCAACTTTAACTTCGCTATCGTTAGCAAGGTCGCCGTCAGTAAGTTTACCAATGTCGCTAGTTTTTACACGAACAAGCGCTGATTTTACAGGAGTGTTAAGCGTGTTGTCAGCAGTAAGTGATTCTTGACCGTTAATAAAGTAAACGTAGTCACCTTTTTCAACTAAAAAAGTACCGTTACCCGATTTATATTCACCGTCAACCCCTGGAAGAATATCAGCAGTTGGGTTACAGCCGGTAAGCATTAAAACTGCCGTTATTATTGATATAAGTAAAGCAAGTAATTTTTTCATTTTATGCTCCTAATGGAATACTTGTTGCTAAATTATCGTATTATGTATAAAACACGTATACGCTAATATTTTACACTAAAAGTTATTAAAAATCAATGATTTTTAGGTATTTTTAATTTATAAAATTAAATTAAGGGGTTTTTAAGTGGATAAATTCGGTTTATTTGACTTTATAAGCAAACTATCAACTAATAAAGAAGCGCAAAATTCAATTTCAAATATTTTAAATAAGGTTTTTTCTAGCGCTAACGAATCAGCAAATAAAACTGAAAACGTAAGTAAAACTTTTAACGAAAGTAGCGACGTTTACCGTTCGCCATCGTCGTATTCACTATACAACGATATGATGAAAAAACACGACGAAATTTCAAAAAATATACCTAATTCTAATAAAACTTAAAAACTTGCCGTATGGCAAGTTTTTATTTGCATTTTTCTTCTATAAGCGCTTTTATTCTTTCTACGTTTTCAATGCCGGCAATGTAACCTTGTTCGTACGCAAACGACAACCTATCAATTTTATACTGGCTCATATCTTCAAGTTCAGGCTCAATTAAAAGGTCTGGTTTGTGCGCTTTTAAATAGTTTCTTGTATGGTGCGCATCATTTATATCAACGGCACGAAGTGCTAAATCTATTATATTTTTTGTAGGAATTTCTTTAGGAACAACCCTACCTAAAACGTCAACAGCCACAACTACTTTAGCGTTAAAATGCCTTGCGTTTGCTACGGGTACGCGCACTAAAGTTGCCCCGTCAACAAGTTCCATGCCGTTTTTTATAACAGGACGGAATACAAGTGGAATTGATGAACTTGCCCTTACGCTTTCTTCAACCATCCCTTCGTTTAGCGTTACGGGTTTGCCCGTAATTAAGTCAACGGCAACACACTCAAAAGGAATTTTAAGCGCATCAAAAGTAACGCTTCCAAGAAGTTTTTCAAGTTTAAGTTGCATTTTCATCGACTTTAATAAGCCTTTTTTAGATATAAAGTTAGGCGCAACGTCAATAATATCGTTCTTTTTAAGCGAATCGGCAACCTCTTTCATTTTGCTTGGTGTGATACCTGCAGCATAGCAACCACCAACAACCGAACCCATACTGCAACCAACAATGCAGTCTGGAATAATTCCGTTTTCTTCCATCGCTTGTAAAAAGCCCACGTGAGCAATACCACGCGCCCCACCAGCACCAAGAACGAAACATAAATTTTTTTGCACAGTATCACCACCTTTATTACTTTGGATTTTTATTTTAACACCTAATTATAAAATTTACAATAGTAAATTAAAAATTTTCACAAAACCGATAAAATCTTTAACCTTTCGACACAATTTTTAATAATAAGGGCGTAGAAACAAGTTAGACTAGGCTCAAAAAAGGCCTGTGATTTCTCACAAGCC
>JAGBYC010000026.1 GCA_017628935.1 Clostridia bacterium
GAATTATCGCTATCATAAGGTCAAGTAATATATCTGGTTCAAGACCTTGCTTTTTCATCATAGGAATAGCAAGTAAAACGCACATAATCATACCCGATAAAATTGCTATGGCGTAATACGCTATTTCAAACTCTGTTCCAAACAAGGTAAATTTAATACTGTTATCAAAAAAAGTTACCCCGTCGAAAGTGAAGTTTTTAGCAAGTAAAAAGTTTAACATTGTTAACTCCAAAAAAATTCTTTAATATATTCTATCACATACTTACAAAAATTACAAAGTAATTTGATAAATTTAATAAATTTTCACTAAAAAAACGCCTTTTCGTACCGAAAAAGCGTTCTAATCTGCAACTTTTAAAAAGCCAAGGCTTATTTTTAAGGCTATATCTACGCGTAACATAATAGAAGGTGGCAGTTCGCCTATTCTTTCTTTAAGCCTGCGTTTATCAATAGTTCGTATTTGTTCAAGTAGTATCACCGAATCTTTATTAAGCCCATAATCTATTGCTGATAGTTCTATATGCGTTGGTAATTTTGCCTTGGTAAGTTTGCTTGTTACTGCTGCCGCAATTACCGTGGGACTGTATTTATTGCCTACGTCGTTTTGAACGACTAATACTGGGCGAACACCACCTTGCTCGCTACCAACAACGGGGCTTAAATCGGCGTAATATAATTCTCCGCGTTTAATCATAATTCCTCTAACGTAAAAGGCGCCCTTATATTATACGCTATGTAAACGCCTTTTGCTATAAGTATTATTTGCGCGAAAAGGTAATTTTAAACTACTATTTATAAATTTTTGAAATTTTATCGCTAAAGGTTGAATTTTCACTATCTAAAATGATAACCTTACCGTTATTTATAACTAAAACTTCATCTGCTAAAAATTCAAGCAAACTAAGGTCGTGCGTGACGATAACGGTAGTTAAATTATTAGATTTTACGTGCGATTTTAACGCTTTTGCCACACTAAATTTAAGGGATAAATCAAGTGCGTTAAAAGGCTCGTCTAATAGTAAAATATCACTATTTTTAAGCATTGCGCGAACTAAATTTACTCGTTGCTTTTCGCCACCAGATAAGGTGCAAACGTAAGCGTCAATTTTATCTAAAAGGTTAACTTTTTGTAAGCAATTTTGCACTTTTTGTTTATCGTTTTCGCCAGTAAAAAGCACTAAATTTTCATATACGGTTTTGTTTAAAATAAGCGAATGTTCTTGAAAGGCGTACGACGCCGTTTTAGGCATATTTTCAATACTGCCATTAGTAATTTTTGTTATGTTACTAAGCACGTTTAAAAGGGTTGTTTTGCCTGCTCCACTATCACCTATTACACAAGTAATTTTACCTTTTTTGATAGTAAAATTAGCGTTATTTATAACTACGTAATCGCCGTAATTTACGGTAACGTCATTAAACTTAATCATAACGCACCTCTTTTTTTATTAAGCGATTTTTTAACTAATTTTGCCACTAATTCAAACGCTACGCCAAGTAAAACGGCAATAATAGTGTAAGCAAAAAGTCTACCCGTTATAAAGTTTATTTTAGCACCTGCCATTAAACTACCAAGTGAATTTGGAGTTTGTAATACGGCTTCGGCTGAAATTGTTAATTTTACTGAAAATGCAAGCATATTAACGCCTGAAAAGAAACTTTTTTCAGTAATTTCAGGTAAAACGTATTCTTTAAACGCCTTTTTATTGCTAACGCCGTATACTTTTAATGCTGTTAACACCCCACCGTCAAGCGACGTAAAGTGCGATAAAATTTCGCTATACGATAACGGAAATACCACTATTAACGCGATAAGAACGGTGGAAATATTTTCGCTAAACATATATAAAAATATTAAAATTATACTCATTGTTGGTACGCCACGCGCAATTACCGTAATAGGATAAAACACGTTTTTAATAACGCTATTTTTATATGAAAAATACGCTAATATAAATGCGCATACGTAACTTATAATAAAGCCTATAAGCGCGCGAAGTAACGTTAATAATACTGAAACGTAAAACTCTTTTTCAATAAAGCACGCAAAAAATTCTTTAGCAACTGCTAAAGGGGCTGGCATAATAATTTCTGCGTCAATAATAATTGCCACAAATTGCCATATAATTATTATAATACCCACCGTGAGCAACGGATAAAGTATTTTTGCGTTAGTTTTTAAAAAGTTTTTAAAGTTTTTCATTATCTATATAAAAATTTTCGTTTGGAAGTTTGTCGCCTATAATAGTTAAATAATTTTCAACGTCTTTTTTAATAGCAAAAGCGTTTTCTATGCCTAAATTACACTCGTTTATAACGTCTACGGTAAAATCAATTTGCAAACTACTACCGGCGCTAATAAGCACGTTTTTAAGGCTATTAGCGTTAGTAATTGCGTAATTTTTAGAGTTTTTAAGTTCGTTATATAACGCTTTAACAAGTTTAGGATTAGTTTTAACTAAATTAGCGCTAACAATAACGCCTGCTTGAGTGTATTTTTCACTATAAAATTTAGCCCATTCGTCAGTTAAAGAAATTATAGGCTTTACACCAGCAACTTTA
>JAGBYC010000027.1 GCA_017628935.1 Clostridia bacterium
CGTTGGCGCATACCACCACTTAACTGATGAGGATAAGACTTTTTAAAGTCTTTTAGTCCGTATTTATCTAGCAAACTAATAGCGTAATCGCGGTTTTTTTGCGTATTCATTTTTTTAATTTCTAAGGGCAAAAACACGTTTTTTTCAATAGTTCGCCACGGAAATAATTCATCACGCTGAAGCATATAACCTATATCGTTACTGCAACCGTTAACTTCGTTACCGTTTAAAATAATTTTGCCGTCAGTTGGGGTTAAAAGCCCTGCAATTAGCGATAAAACGGTTGTTTTACCACAACCAGACGGACCTATTAAAGCAACGAATTCTCCTTCGCCTATTTTAAAAGACAAATTTTCAATAGCGTGAGTTTCCGTTTTTTCGGTATTGTAACTATAATTAACGTTATCTAAAATTAGTAGTTCTTTCATCGTTTTCTCCCGTAAAAAGTTAAGGTTTTTATTTTAAACTATTATAAATTTTATTTGCTAACGCACCGTCAACAACGTCGTTATAAGTAACTCCGTCAACGTTTTCGCCAGCGTTTTTAATTACGTTTATAAGGTTAGTAAAGGCAGTTTCAGTCATAGCCATATTGTCAACCCAAGTATCAGCGTTTAGATAGTTAATAAGCGCGTTTTCGCAAGAAGTTTTGCTTGTTGTAGTGAAGTGTTTTGCTAAGTAGTCGGCAACCTCACTAGTAGGTGCAGTTTTTACGTAGTTTAACGATTTATACATAGCACGTAAAAACTTTTCAACCGTTTCTTCGTTTTTATCTAAATAACTTTCAAGGCAAGCAAATCCAGTGTAAGGAATTTCGCCACTTTTTTCGCCTACGCTTGCTACGATATGGCCTTTGCCGGCAGAAACGAATTCTGATGCAGTAGGTTCAAATAGCGTAACGTAATCGCCCACGCCGTTATCAAAAGTAGGTCCCATCAAAGCAAATTGAATATCTTTACGTAAAGTTATATTGTTGCCGTTTGTCATACCCATTTGATTAACAACGTATTCAAACGTCATAGCAGGTAAGCCACCTTGACGGCCGATAATAACTTCTTTACCTACAAGGTTATTCCAGTTAAAATTATCTTCTTTATTACGCGATATTAAAAAGCAACCGTCACGCTTAGTTAATTGCGCAAAAAGTTTTGGCGCGTCTTTTTTATTTTGGCGTGCCACGTAAACGGTAGTTTCAGGACCAAGTAGGGCAATATCTGCTCCACCTGATAAAAGCGCCGTCATTGAAACGTCACTACCAGCACCGTTTGTGAGTTCAATTTTTATGCCTTCTTCTTCAAAAAAGCCTTTTTCAATGGCTACGTAAAAAGGGGCGTAGAAAATTGAATCGGTAACTTCGTTAACCTTAATTACGGTAGCGTCGGTTTTTTTACAACCAACGAAGGTAACTAACGCTAATGCTAACGAAAGTGTGTAAATTAAAAATTTTTTCATAAAATTACTCCTAAAATAGTACAATATCATTTTATGTTGCACTAAATTTATTTGACAATAAAACTAAAATATACTATAATCAAATGCACGACTATACGAAATTTTACATTTATTCGGAGGAATTTATGAATTTATCAACCACGTATAATCCTAAAGAGTTTGAAACAAGGATTTACAAAGAATGGGAAAATAAGGGATATTTCAAGGCAAACGTTAATCCAGACAAAGTGCCTTTTACTATCGTTATTCCACCTCCAAATATAACGGGTCAACTCCATATGGGTCACGCCCTTAATAACTCTATTCAAGATAGTATTATTCGTTTTAAGCGTATGCAAGGCTACGAAACTTTATGGCTTCCTGGTACTGACCACGCGTCTATCGCTACCGAAGTTAAAATTGTTGACGCTTTACGTGCTGAAGGTCTTTCAAAAG
>JAGBYC010000028.1 GCA_017628935.1 Clostridia bacterium
ACGGCAAGTGCAAGCGACTGTATAGGCATAAACAAAATCATATCTACTTTAGAGTACGTAGTCCAGCCCGATAACGCCAAAGTGGTATCGCCGTTAACGTTACTGATATACGACATTACAAACAAGTTTGAAAATGCCGTAAACGCCATTTGAAGTGCCGACGGCGTGCCTATTTTGAATATTTTAGAAAGCATACCACCGTTTAGTTTCATTTTATTAAATGAAATTTTTACGCACGTGGTAGTTTTAAATAACGTAATTACCGTTATAATTGCAGAAATTCCTTGCGCAATAATGGTAGCGTAAGCAACTCCGTCAACGCCCATATTAAAGCCGAAAACGAAAACGCAGTCTAAAATAACGTTTAAAATTGCCGAAATTAATAAGAAGTAGAAAGGACGGTTACTATCGCCTATTGCACGAAGTATGCCAGAGCCCATATTGTAAAAAAGTAGTCCACCAACTCCGGCAAAATATATGGTTAAATACTCGCTTGCGTAAGGGTAAATTGCGCTACCGTTAGCGTCTGAACGGAGCATAAGGTTTAAAAATACTGGCGTTAAAACCACGCCTAAAACAGCAAACACTACGCTTAAAATTGCAGTTAAAATTATTGCCGTGTGAGTAACCTTTTCAACCTCGTCAAAACGCTTAGCGCCAAAGTTTTGCGAAATGATAACTCCAACGCCACCAGCTAAACCCATAAACGAACCGATAAGTATATTTATAATAGGCGCAACGCTACCTACTGCAGCGTACGCCTCGTTTATACCCGTTTGACCTATAACGTAGGTATCAACCATATTATAAAGCTGTTGAAATAAATTGCCTAAAAGTAACGGGAAAGCAAAACTTAAAAGGTTTTTAACAACGCTACCCTTAGTCATATCCATATCACGCTTTTTTAAACTAAATATTTTAGTAGACATAATACACCTATACTATTGTATCACTAAAATATAAAATGTGCTAACGTTTCAACGTTAAATTTAAAAAAGTGGACTAAAAATATACAATAACCCAGTTATAATTTTAAATAACGGGTGTTGCTTTGCCATATCGCTTGTTATTAAAACGGAATTTTTTTCAACCATAGTTAAAAAATCGTTTTTAACTTCATTAGTTGCGTTATTATACGCAAACCATACGGCGTTTTCATAGTGATGAATTAGCGAGCGATAGTCAAAATTTATCGTTCCTACAACTGAAACGTTATCGCTAACTATCGTTTTAGCGTGTATGAACCCACCTTTATATTCATACACCTTAACGCCACTATTTATTAAGCGTGAATAGTTTGATTTTGTTAATACGTTTACCACCTTTTTATCAGGAATTTCGGGCACCATTATGCGCACGTCTACCCCACGCAAAGATGCGTTTTTTAATGCGTCTATTACGTTGTTGTCTACCACTAAATACGGCGTTGTTATATATAGATATTTGGTGGCTTGATTAATGATATTTAGGTAAGCGTTTTCACCTATATGTTCTTTGTAAACGGGGTTAGGACCGTCAAAATAAGGCAAAACGTATCCACAATTTTCATACGCTTTATTTTCAACCATAAAATCGGCTGGGTTTAATTTTTGCTTTGCACTAACGTTATATTGCGCACAAAAACCTTTAACTAAGCTTGAAACGGCGTTACCTTTTATTAAAATTGCGCTATCTTTCCACCTGCCGTAAGGACTTTTTAAGTTAATATATTCGTCGGCAATATTTATTCCACCAGTAAACGCAACCTTACCGTCAATTACCGTTATTTTACGGTGGTCGCGGTTGTTATGAACGGCTGATAAAATAGGCGAAAAGGCGTTAAATTTTACACAGTTTATACCATTATCATTAAGCGTTTTTATAAAGTTTTTATCAAGGCGCGACATACTTCCAACGTCGTCGTAACTAATATAAATTTGAACGCCGTTATTTGCTTTTATTTTTAATATATTAAAAATATCTTGCCACATTTCACCGTCGTCGATAATAAAATATTCTAAAAAAACGTATTTTTTGGCGCTATTTAATTCGGTTAAAAGGGTTGAAAAAAATTCTTCGCCAGACGCTAAATATTTAACTAAACTATCGTTAAAAATAGGCACGTTGCACGCGTCGGTTAGGTAGCGTGCTTGCCCACTTAAATGCTCGCTTTTATTTTCAAGTTTTTTTAATATGATAGGCGTATTATAATCTAAACTTTCGCTTGAAAACGCGTCGTTTTTACTAATTATAATTTTTTTAAAATGGTTGCGTCCGTTAAAAGTGAAATACACTATAACGCTTAATACTGGAAACAACGTAAAAAGCATCATCCACGGAATTTTATACACTGCCGACTGGTCTTTATTAACTATAACTAAATATAAAATTGCTCCTATAAAAAAGTTTAAAACTTGTAACCAAACAAACTTTTCGTTTAATTTGAAAAATATTGTAAAAGAAATTACTGCTTGCGCTATAATCGACAATGCTATTACTATAAAGCGCGTCACCCTTAAAATTACGCTTGATTTTCTTGTATAAGTTTTCAT
>JAGBYC010000029.1 GCA_017628935.1 Clostridia bacterium
ACCCAAACTTAGCGTCAACGTGATATCGTTTTTCGTCTATAGTGTATCCACTTGTTTTAACTGAAAGATAATTAAAGTCTACTTCAACACAAAGTTTCCACTTTTTGTCTACACATAAATAATTAGGATTAAAACTATCCTTAAATTTTTGTGAAACTTCGTTTGAGTTTTTAACCCAATCACTATATTTTTGTTTGATTTGCTCAATATCGTCGTTATAATTTGGCGCGTATAAAGTTATATTCATGAAAACTCCTTAAATATAAAACTAATATAATTATACCACAAATAAATTATATTTCAAACGTTTTTTATTTTTAGTCCTTTAATTTTTAACTAAAAAGCCGTGCTATGCACGGTTTTTATTTTAGTTGTTTTTTAGTTTTTCTATTACGTATATTAGAGCCCAGAAAATACCTATATAGGCTAATAAATACCATAAATGCGGTAATATTGCGCTACCGCCTACCACGTAAATTTGGCTAGCAATTTGTACACTATGAATAAACGGTAAAAGGTTTACGAAAACGCTAAACCCACCCGTGAAAGCCTCTGCCGGCATAAACACTCCACCAAGCATACACGCTAAACTTACTAATATTGACGAAATAGGCCCCGTTTGTTTTTCATTAGAACAAATAACGCCTATAAGCGCGCCAAGTGAAACGTACGTTAACGCAGACGGAATTAAATACACAAGTGCAAGTAAAACTCTAGCGTCAAACGGAAATTTAAATATAAAAGCAATTATAAAAAATAACACTGTTTGAATAAACGCTATCGGCATACCTGAAAGCACGAAACTTATATAATAAGTAAGTTTGTTAGTTGGCGATACGTTTATGCGCTTTATAAGCGACGTGTTTTTGTCGCCTGCTATACTCATTGCCGTAAACATACCTGTAAACGTATAACCGAATATACATATACCTATTGCATAGTTTTTAATTTCAAAGTTTGCAGGAGTAAACTCAATACTTAAAAACATTATTTGCATAAACACCAGCATTACTACCGGAAAAGCTATGCAAAATACTAAGGTTAATGGGTCGCGAATAAGTTCTAAAAGGTTGCGTTTAGTTAAAGCAAGTAATTTATTCATTTTCGCCCTCCCCATCGCCCTCTGCTAAGGTTAAAAAGGCTTGTTCAATGGTAGACGCATTAGCAAGCGCTAACACCTCTTGTTTCGTTCCTACAGCCTTTACTACGCCTTTATCGATAATGGCAAGCCTATCTGTTAATTCTTCAACTTCTTCTAAATAATGAGTAGTTAAAAACAACGTCATTTTACCTTTAAGCCCTTTTATAACGCTCCATAAAGTTTGGCGTGCGCGAACGTCTAAGCCAAGGGTTGGCTCGTCTAAAAACAAAATTTTAGGCTGTGTAATAACGGCTAAAGCAATGCTTAAACGCTTAAGTTGACCACCACTTAATTTTTTAGCAAGCGCGTTTTTCTTTTCAGTAAGACCAAAATCGTTAAGCACGTTATCGATGGCTGTTTGCTTGTTTTTAACATCGTAAAGGTCGCAAATTAAACTTAAATTTTCATAAACCGTTAAGTTTTTTGCAACGGCAATTTCTTGTGGAGAAATGTTTATAATGCTTTTAACTTCGGTGGAGTTTTTAACTACGTTAAAACCGTTAACTAAAATTTCGCCGTCATCAAACGGAATTATAGTTGTAATAGCGTTAATAAGCGTAGTTTTGCCTGCTCCGTTAAATCCTAAAAGTGCAAAACATTCGTTATCGTTAACGGTAAAAGATACGTTATTAAGCGCAGTAAATTTACCGTATTTTTTTGTAACCGACTTAATTTCAATCATTTTTTTCACCTAACGTGCCGTTAAAAATTGATTCGGCAAACTCTACGTAATCACTATACTTGGCAATTGCTATACCCCTTTTAACGTCGCCAAATAAAATAAGCGAATCGCCTGTATTTATATTGAATACTTCACGCGCTTCTTTTGGTAAACATATTTGACCTTTATCACTAACTTTTACCGCCCAAAGAAATTTTTCTTTCATATTTTCTCCCCCTTGGTAAGAAATTTCTTACTTTTCTTACCAAAGTATAACACATATAATATTTTTAGTCAACAAAAAAAGCACCAGGAAGGTGCTTTTTTTATATTTATTAATTAAATAAAACGTTAGAAACGAGTTAGACTAAGCTAAATTAAAATAAGTCTTATAAACGAGTTAGACACGGCTCGCTAAGGTGA
>JAGBYC010000030.1 GCA_017628935.1 Clostridia bacterium
CAATCACTTAAAGAATTGTATAAAATAGGTAGAGGTCCATCAAGTTCACACACGATAGGCCCTGAAAGAATAGCTACCTACGTTAAAAGTGAATATCCTAACGCTAAATACGTAGTAGAACTTTTTGGTTCGCTTGCATTAACGGGCGAAGGTCACGGCACTGATAGGGTATTAAAAGAAGTTTTAGGCGCTGACACCAAAATTATTTTTAATAAAACAACTGAAAATTTGCCACACCCAAACACGCTTGACGTTTACGTTTATAACGGTGACGAATTAGTAAATAAAATTCGTGGTTTAAGCGTTGGTGGTGGTACTGTTAAAATCGACGGTGCTCCTTACGTAGAACCACCTATCGTATATAAACACAATACGTTTAACGATATTGCTACCTATTGTAAAGAAAAGGGTATTAGTATAAGCGACTACGTTTTTGAAACCGAACCTGATATTTACCCATACCTTGAAAATATTTTTAAGGTAATGATTTCTTGTATTGAAGAAGGCTTAAACGCAACGGGTGTTTTACATGGTGGGCTTAATTTAAGCCGTAAAGCAAAAAGTTTAAACGCCTTTAATTCTCTTAACGAAACGTCGTCAATGCTTGAAAACAGGCGTATATCTTCGTATAGTTTAGCAGTTGCCGAACAAAACGCTGATAATAAAACGATAGTTACTGCACCAACTTGTGGTGCGTCGGGCGTGCTTCCGGGGGTATTATACTATCTTTATAAAGATTGTAATGCGCCTATGGATAAAATTGTGCGTGCATTAGCAACGGCAGGTGTTATAGGCAACCTTGTTAAAACAAACGCGTCAATTAGTGGTGCAGAGTGTGGTTGTCAAGCCGAAGTTGGTACGGCGTGTTCAATGACGGCGGCGGCTATGGCTGAAGTTTACGACCTTTCTATCGACCAAATTGAATGTGCTAGCGAAATTGCTTTAGAACATAACCTTGGTTTAACTTGCGACCCCGTTTGTGGGCTTGTTCAAATACCTTGTATAGAACGTAACGCTATGGCGTCTATTAAAGCCGTTAGTGCGTTTAACTTAGCAAAATATTTAACCGTTCACCGTAAAATATCGTTTGACGATATAGTTAAAGTTATGTATGAAACGGGTAAAGACTTACACCACAATTACCGTGAAACTTCAACGGGTGGTTTAGCAAAATATTACAAATAAAAAACGACGGCGCATAGCCGTCATTTTTTATTAGTAAACCCTTATTTTTAAAGTAGTTCGTTGCGTTCGGGTAAGTTAGCGTGGTATTTAGTAGGTAAAAAATTGCGCATAGTTTTTAGATTTTTACGCTGTTTAATGTTTACCGTATCGTAATATTTTTTAAACAGTTTTGCAAAATTATCGTTTACGTTTTTAAATAGTTTCGCCCCTTCGTTTGACGCAAAAACGGACGTTTTATTATCGTTATAGCAAGCAAAAATATTACGTTTTTCGTCGTGAATAATAAATGGCATAGAACTGTAACGCCTTTTAAAATGTGGTAAAAGTAAATCGGCAATATTATTATCGGGCGCAATTTTGGCGTAATATATACCGTATTCGGTAAGCGAAAACCTCGTAAAACCTAAAAATAAATGGCGTTCTTTTCTAACTTTTTCATAAATAGTGTGTAAGGCGTAAATACTGGCGTCGGCATAATTATCGGAAATATCAGCGTTTACTTTTAGTATTTTTTTAACGTAGTTATAAATAATAATTTCTTTATTTTCGTCGTTAGACCTAAATGCGTAATCAAGTGCAATTTTACTTTCGTTTTTTAATAAAAAGTTAAGTTTGCGTTTAACCCGTTCAGCCTTTACTTTATCAGTTTTAATATTTCTAACGGTGTCAAAAAACCCGTAAGAAAGCGCAGTAACGGTAATATCGTTTAATTCTTCCTTCCTTTCGTAACTTTCAAAAATAGCCGTGTAAAGCCCGTCAAAACTGCCGTCGTACAAATAAATAATCATAATTCCCCCGTAATTACCGAATTTTTAATTTCAGGTGACGAAAATAGTGATAGTTGGGTGTATTCTGCGTCTGGTTCGCTAAACGATAATCTACGCTTAGTTTCTTTTAGCGTTGGCGCGCCGTAGTACTTGCCGTTAACCGTAATAAAGTGTATAGCGCGTTTAAGTGGAATTTTCATAGCCTTTAAATCTTCTATGGTTAAGTTGCCGTATTTTCTTGCTTTTATAATTTTATAGGTGCTTTTAAGTCCTATGCCGGGTGTTCTAGCAAGCATTTCAACGTCTGCCGTGTTAATTTCAATAGGAAAAAGATTGAAATTTTTAAGCGCCCACGCACATTTAGGGTCGTAGGTAGGGTTAAGGTTTTCTTCTTCGTTAATAATTTCGTTAACTTTAAAGCCGTAAAATCTAATAAGCCAGTCTGCTTGATAAAGCCTATGTTCGCGAAGCAATCCGGTAGGGGTGGTAGGTCGCATATTGGTATTAAAATTAAGTGGTACGTACGCCGAATAATACACGCGTTTAAGTTTAAATTTACTGTAAAGTGCTTCGGTAAGTTTTAAAATTCGCCCGTCAGTTTCTGGGCTTGCACCTATAATCATTTGCGTCGTTTGACCAGCCGGCAAAAACTTACTTTTAAAACTTTTATCGGCCTCTTTTTCGCCTTTAATAAGCGACATAGGAGCAATAATATTTTTCTTGTTTTTTTGTGGAGCAAGTAGCCTTAAACTCTTTTCGCTTGGTAGTTCGATATTATAACTAATTCTATCAACGTATTCACCGGCGCGCATCATAAGTGCGTTATCTGCACCAGGAATTCCTTTTAGATGAATATAACCGTTAAAGCCGTAAAGTTTGCGTAACTTAATAACGGTATTTAAAAGTAGTTCCATAGTATAGTTAGGGCTTTTATATACTGCCGACGATAAAAACAACCCCTCAATGTAATTGCGCTTATAAAATTCCATAGTAATTTCGCAAATTTCGTCAGGGGTAGCAGTGGCGCGCTTAACGTCGTTACTACGCCTACTTTGACAGTACAAACAGTCGTACGCACAGTCGTTACTTAAAAGAATTTTAAGTAAAGATATACAACGTCCGTCTTCAGTAAAAGAGTGGCAAATACCACTGGCGTAAGCGTTTCCTATGCCTCCAACGTTAGCCCGTTTACTGCCAGAAGATGAGCAAGAAACGTCGTATTTAGCGCTATCAACAAGTATCATCATTTTTTCTTCGCTTATCATAAGTCCTCCAAAACCGAACGTTTGTTTAATTATAACACGAATAATTTTAAATGTCAAACATTTGTTCGTTTTTTATAAAAAGGTTTATAAAATTAAAAATTATATGAAAAAGTGATGAAAAATTAAACTTTTTAATTATAAAATTAAAAAATCAGTTTACAACGCTAGCTAAAAAGTTAAATTTAGGTTACTATTTAATAAATACCAAATTAAATTATATTATCGCTATTAGCGTGTAAGGAGTATAATGGCTAACAACAATAAAAAAGGTGGGTTATTTTCAAAGCTTACTCAAATGCCTGAAAGGTCTGAAGACTATGCAAGAAAAACTTTACCTACTAACAGATGGTCGCTTGGTTGGGACTTGTTTAGAACAAACTTTGGTAAAATAGTAAAAATCAACTTACTTACTTTACTTTTCGTTTTCCCTTTATTTTTCTTATTTTTACTTAATGCAGTAAACTTAAGCGCCAGCGCTGAAGAATATCCGTTTTCACAAAACTTAGGTCTTGGCTATCCAACATATCCAGGTATTACGGGTTTAGCAGAAACGCTTAACTATAATAACAATATCACTACGTTTGTTTACGCGTTTATTTTAGTCTTCTACATTTCTATCGGTGTAGCAGGTGGTTTTTACGTTATGCGTAATATGGTTTGGACGGAAGGCGTTTTCGTTGGCTCTGATTTCTGGGCTGGCGTTAAAAAGAACTATAAAAACGTATTATTATCGTCGTTATTATTTACGGTGTTTTTAGCCACTACAACTTTATCAATAAACTTATCAGATATTCAAATTGCTAATAACCCTAATTTAACTATTTTATTTACAATTTTAAAAGTTATTTCGTACGCGTTTTTAGTGTTTTTCATTTTAGTTTATATGTGGATGCTTACCCTTAACGTAACGTACGAACTTAAATTCACTAAACTTATTAAAAACGGCGTAATTTTTGCGTTATCGTTACTTCCTTTCAGTTTATTTTTTGGTGCATTGGCGTTTTTAGTGTTTACTCCGCTTTTAGCAGAAATGGGCACTTTATTCTTTACGATAGGCGTATTATTAACCCTTACTTTTGGCTTATCGTTATTTATGCTTATTTGGATGAACTATTCAACTTGGGCGTTTGACGAATTCGTTAACGATAAAGTTGCAGGCGCTAAAAAGAATAGGGGTATTTACAAAAAGAACGAAGCCGTTAAAGATTACACCGTTTCAACAACTACGGTTATCAATAAACGCCCTGTAAAACCTATTACCGACTACGACGTTGAAATTGTTGAACTTCCTACAACTTTCTCTCGTGCCGACTTACAGCGTTTACAAGAAAGTAAAATTGCTATGATTGAAGATAGCGACCGTTACGTTGAAGAACATAAAAACGAATATTTAGAAGATAAATCAGCCGTTGACGAATTTATGTCAGGTGAAGAAGATACTAATAAAAAATCTAAAAAAGGTAAAAAGAAGTAATGCTTCCTTATCAAGTTTTGGCTAATTTTTACGATAATATCATCAAAGATGATAGTTACGATAAGTGGACTAATTATATCGTACAATTAGTAAAAAAATACACAACTAAAAATACGGGGTTAGACGTTGCTTGTGGTAGTGGTATAGTTACCTTAAAACTTAAAAAAGCAGGTTTTAACGTAACTGGTATTGATATTAGTAACGAAATGCTACTTAAAGCGCAAAGTTCGGCGTTAAAAGAAGGTTTAAACGTGCCTTTCTTACGCCAAGATATGAAAAGTTTGCGCACCTTTGAAAAGGTTGGTTTTATAACCGTTATTAACGACGGGCTTAACTACGTTAAACAAGCCGATATTAAAAAGGCGTTTAATTCGTTTAACAAAAGTTTATTAAAAGGTGGTACGCTTATTTTCGACGTATCGTCTACTTACAAACTTAAAACTGTTTTAGGTAACAATATGTATGGCGACGATAATGAAAATTTATCGTATATTTGGTTTAACACTTTAAACGAAAATAGCGTAGATATTGCCGTAACTTTATTTGAAAAAGAAGGCGATTCGTACCGTAGGTACGAAGAAACACAAACTCAGTATATTCATAATCAGTTAGATATTGAAAACGCACTTAGTAGCGCTGGGTTTGAAATTGTATCGGTTACCGATGCAAACGGTAACGCCGTAACCGATACTACTGAAAGAATTTTATTTATTACAAAAAAACTTTAATATTATGGGTAAAATTTACAAAACATTAATTTTAAACGGCCACGTTTCACTTACGGTTATTGAAAGCACCGATATCGTTAACCAGGCTATAAAATATCACGGCTTAACGCCTTTAACTGCCGCTGCACTTGGTAGAACTATGTGCGCGTCTATTTTTATGGCGTCTAACCTTAAAAATAAAAGCGATAAAATGTCGGTAACCGTATCGGGTGACGGTGTTGGTGGGCACATTATCGTATCGGCTGATAGTAACTTAAACGTTCGTGGGTATATTGATAACCCTAAGGCAGAATTACCACTTAACGCTAAAGGCAAACTTGACGTTGCCGGTTGCGTTGGTAAGGGTAGAATTTCAGTTGTTAGAAGTACAGGCCTTAAAGAACCTTACACTGGTTCGTCGCAAATTATTAGTGGCGAAATTGCCGAAGATTTTGCTTATTATTACGCCGTGTCTGAACAAGAACCTACTGCTATGGCGCTTGGCGTAAAAGTGGCGTCGTCAGGTGAGTGCGTTGGTGCAGGTGGCGTTATTATTCAAGCGTTACCATTTGCTAGCGACGAGTCGCTTAAAAAAGCCGAAGAAATTATGGGCGAATTAAAGGCTATTTCTACGCTTATTCAAGAGATTGGCGCAGAAGGTGTTTTGAAGAAATTTTTTGGGGATATTAA
>JAGBYC010000031.1 GCA_017628935.1 Clostridia bacterium
CTTGTTGTTAACGGCATGAGCAACTATCTTCGTAACGGTGAAAATTCAAATAGTGCAGTTGTAGTTCAAGTTGATGAAAGCGATTACGGTGAAGGAGTGTTAGCAGGCGTTGAATATCAACGTAGCATAGAAAAAACAGCCTTTATAAAAGGCGGCGAAGATTATACTGCGCCCGTTCAACTTGTTAAAGACTTTTTAAATAATAAACCTTCAACTAACGTTGAAAGAGTTACGCCTACGTATCCTATTGGTTATAAATTAACGTCGCTTAACGGAATTTTAAGTGAAAATTTAACTACGGCGTTAAAGTTAAGTATAGTAGATATGGGTAAAAAAATTGCCGGATTTGACGGTATGGGTGGTGTATTAACTGCCGTAGAAAGCCGTACTTCGTCGCCAGTTAGAATTACAAGAAACGATAATTTGCAAAGCGTTTCGGCTACTAACTTATATCCTTGTGGGGAAGGTTGTGGTTATGCAGGTGGTATTTCAAGTGCCGGTGCAGACGGTAAAAAAGTAGCCCTTAAAATTTATGAAAAATATAATTAATTTAACTTTATATAAAGTTAAAGCATAAAATATTCATTAAAAAATAGCCCACGCTAACAGGTAGCGTGGGTATTTTTATTCAAAATTAAAAAAATTTATTCAAAATTAGCAAAAATTATTTACTTTTGTTAGTTTTTAGTGTAAAATAGTTATAAACTATTTGTTAAGGGGGCAATTATGAATTCGTATATCGACTACGTTTTGGTGCAAGATGGCGTTGAAACTAAAAACTCCTTAATGGGTAATTACTTACAAGCAGGCAACTTAAATCGCGTTACTTTTGAAATTGAAGTTGACGGGGCTAAAAGTGAACACTCATACGTAAAACTTTCTAATAACTCTTTTAAAATTTCAGTTAAAGGTGATAGTGAGTATTCTATAACGGTAAAAGAAGGGGAAGAAAGCACTGCCACGTTAAAAACGGGTGGAATATCTTTTCCGTTTACCACTTTTACTAAAGTTTGCGTTGCCGATGCAAACGACTTTGGTATGAATCTTTACGCCGAATATACTTTAACGGCGTTTAACCAAGTTATAAAAAACACTTTAACGCTTAGCGTTAAAACGGTGGGTGATATAAAATGTTAATTAATTATTACGGGCATTCTTATTTTTTAATAGAAGGCGAAAATTACTCTATCGCGCTCGACCCTTTTTCAAATATAGGTTTGCTTGAAAGGGTTGTTAGCGCTAATTACGTTTTTTGTTCACATAATCATTACGACCATAATAACGTTAGCATTGTTAACGGCGCTACAAAAATAATTAAAAGTGAAAACTGTTTTGAAATTATACCTAGTTATCACGACGAAGTTAAGGGCGCAAAGCGTGGCGAAAATAACGTTTTAAAATTTACGCTTGACGGTAAAGTTTTAGTGTTTATGGGTGATATAGGCGTAGTTGATAATAACGTAATTGAAAAAGTAAAGGGGTGCGATTATTTGTTCGTGCCGGTTGGTGGTGTGTATACGGTAAACTATTTAGAGGCTAAGCGTTACGTTGACGAAATTAACCCAAAA
This sequence comes from Clostridia bacterium, assembly GCA_017628935.1. Lineage (GTDB taxonomy): Bacteria > Bacillota > Clostridia > Christensenellales > Borkfalkiaceae > HGM11412. Next base: position 1,569 of record JAGBYC010000031.1, read on the forward strand.
GTAGTTGTTCCTATGCATTATAAATTAGATAAGTGTACGGTAAACGTTGATAAACTTGAAAAATTTTTAAGTAAGTTTGATAGCGTAACAACCGTTTCTAGTCCGTATAAAATTACGGGAAATGAAAAAAGCGTATTAGTAATAAAGGCGGAAATATAAAATGACTAACGAAAAGTATACTAAAGAACAATTAGAACAAACGACGGTTGCCGTTTTACGTAGTATTCTTGCAAGTAAAGGTGGTGCGCCACTTAATAAACCTAAAACTGAACTTATTAGTGAAATTTTAAACGCGCAAGAAGGCATCGCTCCTGAAAGAAGTAATAAGGGTAGACCACGTTTATCTGGCGTTGAACAATATAAGCCAGACGTTAACCCTGCTATTTTTAACTTTAATACGCCTAAGCCAGAATTAGTTGAAAATCCACAAAATTATTATAACGAAAATTTAAATTGCGACGATAGCGTTGTTAATTTAGGCAAAACTGAAAGTGTTAAAGGCGTGTTAGACTTGCTTGAAAACGGTAATGGGTTTTTACGCGTTAACGGTTATAGTGAAGACCCTTACGCTGACGTTTTCGTTAGTAAAGAAGTCATAACTTCTTTTTCGTTATTAGTAGGCGATTACGTTGAAGGTATTGCCGTAACAACTAACGGGGTTTTATGTTTAAGAAAGGTTGACAAATTAAACGGCGTTAATTTTGCTGGCGCTAAGCGTGAGAATTTTGACGCGTTGCCAGTTTGCTATCCTAACAAAAAATTCAACATTGTTGACGGTAACGACGTTGGCATGAAAGTTATTGACTTAATTGCTCCTATCGGTAAAGGTCAACGTAGTATAATTTACGCTCCTGAAAAGGCTGGGAAATCTGGCTTTTTAAAAAGAATAGTATCGGCTATTGAAAATAATAATAACGAAGTTAAGGTTATAAATCTTTTAATTAACCGTCGCCCTGAAGACGTAACCGAATACAAAATGGGGTTAAAAAGTGAAGTTATCAGTTTAGATTATAACGTTACTGCAAACAAGCAAGTTAAATCGTGCGAACTTATTTTAAACCGTGCTAAGCGTTTAGTAGAACAAGGCGTAGACGTTGTTATTGCGCTTGACGATATTACAAGTTTAGTAAAATCGTATAACTACGCGCTTAACTCAGTAAAAACTTTAGGTGGTATCGACGTGAACGCCGTGCTTATGGTAAAACAATTTTTCGGTAGCGCGCGAAACGTTCAAACGGGTGGTAGCTTAACTATTATCTGTATTGCAGACGTTAACACTATTCAAGACGAACTTATTGTTAGCGAACTTAAAGGCGTTAGCAATATGGAAGTAGAACTTTCTACAAAAATGGCAAATAGGGGAATTTATCCACCTATAATAACTTCAAAAACTTATACAAGAAACGTAAACGCGTTATTAAGTAGTAAAGAAAAAGAACTTTCTAACAAATTACGTGAAATTGACGATATTCGTGAAATCGTATCGATTTTAAACGACTAAGGAGAAATATGGGTAACATTAAAAAAATAGGTATGGTTGTTGCTATGGATAAAGAAGTAACGCCGTTTTTAGAAAAAGTAGGTAA
>JAGBYC010000032.1 GCA_017628935.1 Clostridia bacterium
AAGCGTCAGTTAACGGTATGTACGGCTCTGTAAACACAGAAAAGAATAAAGAAGTTATATTATATAACTTCGACTCACACGTTTCTACGGTTTTAGATAACCCACACAACATATTTATTCCGTTTGACAGTTATAGCCCAACTTATAAAAAACGCCGTTTCACAGGCTTTGGTGGTTGGAGACCTATGGATAACGGTGCTTTCTACGGTTGTTGTGCTTGTATAGGTAGTTTAGGTACTGCGCTTGGTGCGTTATACGGCGTAATGGAATTTGATGGTGGCTACGTAATCAACTCTTACGATAAGGGCTTACTTAAATTAACTTCTCCAAAAGGTCAAGAATATCAAGTTAAAGTTGAGGGCGACGCGTTTACTGGCAACGGTAAAATTAAGTTTGTTTTCAATATTGAAAATGGTGAAACTCTTAAATTTAAGTTCCGTATTCCAGAATGGTCTACTAAAACGAAAGTTATGTTTAACGGTGTAGAATATTCTAACGTTGAAGTAGGCAAGTACTTTGACGTTGAAGAATTTATTGAAAATCGCGACGTTATTGAAATTGACCTTGACGTTAGAGTTAAAGTACACACTTTAAACGGTAAAACTATGCTTAAAAAAGGTGCTTACGTTTTAGCGCGTGACGAACGTTACCGTGACGGTTTTGATGCTAAGGTTGAAATTAAAACTGAACCTAACGGAACGGTTAAGGCAAAACAAGTAAAAACAGGCGTAATTAACGCAATAGGCGAATATGAAATTCCACTTAAAAAAGGTGGCGTAATTACTATGTGCGACTATGCTAGCGCTGGTAAAAAATGTGAAGATAAAGATTTAAAACGTATAACCGTTTGGATGGACTAATAAAAAAGTCGCACTAGTTAGTGCGACTTTTTAAATTTTTAAATTTAAATATTTGATATGCTCCTTCAACAATAAGCCAAATTGCTATAACAATTACATCAACAAACTTGCAAAACTCAATACTCTCATACTTTTCTGAAAATATAAAAAATTCTAAAATTGATATAATTGATAGAGATAAAAATAATAAGTAATTTTTTAAATTTTCTAACGGTAATAAGGTCGAGTTATCTTTAAAAAATAGCGTTAAAATTAAGCCTACTGCAATACCTGAAACGTTGCCTTGAACGTTTAAAATCGCATCGGTAATCGATAGCGTTCTACCGTCGGTAAAGCCTTGAATTATTTCAGACGAACTTGCAATAGCCACGCCCGAAATAAATGCAATAATTATTGATAAAAAGCGTAATTTTATAAATGAAACTGCTGTTAAAATTGCAAAAACTCCGTTTAAAGCAAACAGCCCGTAATGACCAAAAAACTTTCTTACAAGGGTAGGGAAATCTTCACTTTTTTCGGCTATTTTGTCCATACCAACTATGTTTTCTTTTAAGTAGTTTGCAAAGTTAGAACTTTGGCTTGCAGAAACGTCGCCCGTTTCAGCCGATTTTATAATTATAAGTACCGTTGTTAGTAAATATACTAACAAATAAAAATACGGTAATATTTTTTTAACTAAATTTTTAAAATTCATAGCCTAATTATACCTTAATTTTAACAAAAAATCAAGAATAAATATTCTACTATGGTCAACACTAATACTATCTTGCCATTAAGGAGAATATTATGCGAACGAAACAAAAACATAAAATTAAAAAATTAACTAATTTAGACTACAATAACTATGTAACTAAAATATCAGGAACTGGCGTTATAATTGAGCCTACAAACAAAGACAAAAAGTAATTTTTAACCTTAAAAAACTAAATACACAATTAAAATAATTAAAAAAGTTCGAAAATTATAACCGTTTCGGGCTTTTTTTATATAAAAATATAAAAAAGACGTTTAAATTTAAATAGTTAAATTGACAAAAATATAAAAATTGTGTTAGAATAATTCTATATGAAGTTTCAAAGGCTATAAGTCTTTATATAGAGGTAAAATATGAAATCGGCTTTAACAGTTAAACAACTTTACAACTCTCCTGAAATTTACGGTGGTAAAACCGTTACGGTTAAAGGTTGGGCAAGAACTATTCGTGATAGTAAAGCGTTCGGCTTTATTGAAATTAACGACGGTAGTTTCTTCAAAAACCTTCAAATAGTTTTCGAACGCGCCAAACTTAGTAATTATGACGAAATTGCTAAACAAAACGTTGGAACTGCTTTCGTAATTACTGGCGTTGTTATGCTTACACCTAATGCTAAACAACCACTTGAACTTAACGCAAGTGAAATTTTAATTGAAGGTGCGTCTACTCCAGACTATCCACTTCAAAAAAAGCGTCACTCAATGGAATATTTACGTGAAATAGCATACCTTCGCCCAAGAACAAACACGTTTAACGCTGTGTTTAAAATTCGTAGCGAGGCTGCTTACGCTATTCACAGTTACTTTAATAATAACGGCTTTGTGTACGTAAACACCCC
>JAGBYC010000033.1 GCA_017628935.1 Clostridia bacterium
AAGCAAAAAAACACTTGCAACGCCTATGCTAAATGTGTTAAAATAATTAAGAGGTGTTATTATGAAATGTATGTATTGTGGTTGCGTCGATAGTAAAGTTATCGATTCACGCTCAACAGATGAAAATACTATGATTCGCCGTAGACGCGAATGTACTAAATGTGGTAGACGTTTTACTACTTATGAAACGGTTGAAACTACACCAGTTTTAGTTATTAAAAACGGTGGTAACCGTGAAGCGTTTGACCCTGGTAAAATTAAAAGTGGTATTATTAAAGCGTGTGAAAAACGCCCTGTGCCTATGTATAAAATTGATAAGCTTGTTGAAGACGTACAAAAACAAGTTTACAATACTTTAGATCAAGAAGTTACTTCTAAAGAAATAGGTGAAATGGTTATGAACGGCTTAAAAAATATCGACGAAGTTGCTTACGTGCGTTTTGCATCGGTATATCGTTCGTTTAAAGATATTTCTACCTTCATGCGCGAACTTGAAAAACTTACTAAAGGTTAATTATGGCAAATAAAAAATTAAAAACTGCAAGCGTTACTAACAACGCTAAACAGTCTAACAAAAAATCGTTTATAATAAAATTATCGGCAATAATTCTTGCCGTAATTTTCTTTATATTATGCGTTTGCTTCGTTATTGATAGTTACGCTCCAGCAAACCCTAAAGATTATCATAGATGGGTATTGTCGGGCATAAACGGTTCTTATAATAAAGAAGGCAACCCTGAAACTTACTGGCAAGTTGAAAAAACTAAGGTTGGTGAAAAGGGCGTAACCGTGTACGCTAAAATAAGGGTTAGTTCGTGGAACGACGTTGACGCTATTTGGCTTAACGTTTCAGACTTGTATGAAGACAAAACTGAAATTGAAGTTCAAAGTGGTACTAGCGGCAAAACGGTTAACGAGTATAAATTAACTGCAATCGACCTTAAACAAAATCAAGACGGTTGGATTAAAATTTACGATTTAGACGACGCTAATAAAAATACTACCGATAGTTACGATAAAATCACGTCAAACGTTGTGTTCGTAGGTTTCAATACTAAAATAAAAGTGCGCGAATTAGTTGTTACAAAAAGCGACGGTTCTATTCTTACTTATACCGTTGAAGGCATTAAGATAGACGCGCAAGAAATTCAAGTTTCTGACAGCGAAGTTAAAAACGCTGAAAACAACGTTGAAAAAATTAACGACGAAGGTAAAACTTTTTCTAAATAATTAGCGTTTAATAGCAAATATTATATTGACAAAAAAGAACAGGTTCTAACAAAACCCGTTCTTTTTTTATTGTTTAAATTTGATAAAATCACGCTATGGAAGTTTACGTTGAGTACGTTATTATCGACAATTTAATTATAAACTATCTACTTTTGAAAGTTAGCATATATTTAGCAAGGATAAAATCTACTAACTTAAAACTAATTATATCAAGTGTTGTAGGAACTGCCGTTGCCGTTATAATGCCACTTATAAAAATGCCTAACTTAGCGCTGATATTTATTAAAATATTGTTAGGTGTAAGTATGGTTTTAATTACGTTAATAGGCGAAAGCATATCAAAATTTCCACAAGTTTTTGGCTTTTTTATTATGTTTACGGCGCTTTGTGGTGGCGTAATAATTATGATTTTTTACTTTGCAGGCGTCGACTATAAAATATATTTTTCGCTTAATTATAATTCTTTTATTCCCATAGGAATAACTATACTAATTATATTTGTAATATCAAGGCTAACTATAAAGTGGGTTGTTTCGCTATTCAAACTGCGCGACGTAAGGCCGTTTATTAGAAAATGCGTTGTAATAAGTAACGGTAAAAAGGTGGTTACTAACGGCTTTATTGATAGTGGTAATAGGCTTATTGACGTTGATAGTGGGCTTCCTATAATAGTTGCGTCGGCATCACTATCAACTAAACTTGAAAAAAGTGGAGTTTTTAAAAATCCTATAAAAAGCATAACCTTTTCAACGGTATCTGGCAATTCGCGTGGGGCTGTGTTTTTGGTAGATAAACTTATGGTATATAACGGGCTTAGTATGAATATATATAAGCAAGTATTAGTGGCGCGTTCGTTGGTTGAGTTTGAAAAGGGTGGAGAATATGAAATATTGCTTTCTCCAACAATGTTTTAGGGGGCTAAAATGAGCATTTTTAAAAAGGCGATACAATTAATTAAAAACTTTTTAGTTAAAAATGGGGGTTCGTTATACTATACGGGTACGGCTGAGGCGTTGCCAAGGGCGTTCAATTCAAGTGAAGAGCAAATTAAACTTATGGAACTTGCAAGTGGTAAACTTTCAGCGCGTGACGAACTTATTGAACATAATCTACGCTTAGTTGTTTACATAGCGCGTAAGTTTGATAACACCGGCGTTGACCTTGACGACCTTATTTCAGTTGGAACGTTTGGTTTAATTAAGGCTGTTAACACTTTTAAAGGGGATAAAAATATTAAACTTGCAACGTACGCGTCAAGGTGTATTGAAAACGAAATTTTAATGCATTTACGCAAAATTTCAAAGCAACGTGGCGAAGTGTCGTTCGACGAGCCTTTAAACGTTGACGGCGACGGCAACGAACTATTATTGTGCGACGTTTTAGGTACTGACCCTGAACTTGTTTACAAAAAAGCCGAAAACGACGCAGAGCGAAAATTACTGCGTGAAGCACTTGAAAAATTATCGTTTCGTGAAAAGCAAATTATGAGTTTGCGGTTTGGTTTAAACGGTGACGACGAACTTACCCAAAAAGAAGTTGCCGACCTACTTGGAATATCGCAGTCGTACATATCACGGCTTGAAAAAAAGATAGTTACAAGATTAAAAAAAGAGTTTAGAAAGTTTATTTAGTTTACTAAATAAACTTTTTTTATTAAAAACTCAACTTAAAAACTAAAAATGTATAAAAATTTTTATAACGTGCAAACTTAAATTACCTTGCTTTACATAGGAGGGTAACAAAGTGCAAAAAGTTACGTTAACGGGTGTGGATGCATCAAAACTTCCACGCTTGAAAAGGGCAGAAAGCGACGCTTTATTAAAACTTATTAAGCAAGGAGACGTTGAGGCGAAAAACCTATTTATAACTGCAAATATGCGTTTAGTTTTATCTATTATAAAAAGATTTCCTAACGCAAATGTTCAGCCGACGATATGTTCCAGTCGGGTTGTATTGGGCTAATAAAGGCAACGGACAATTTCGATTTATCGGTGGGTGTGGCTTTTAGTACCTACGCCGTGCCGATGATACTTGGCGAAATTAAAAGGCTTGTTCGTTCTAATTCTGGTATAAGGGTTAGCCGTAGTATTCGTGATACTGCGTATCAAGTTTTAAAAACAAGAAACGCGCTTGAAAAGGCAGGCGAAGAAGTAACGGCAAGCGTAATTGCAAGTAAGTTAAACGTTTTAGAAAGTGAAGTGGTGTACGCGCTTGACGCTATATCTGACACCGTTTCGTTATACGACCCCGTTTACAGTAAAGAAGGGGAAGAACTTTTGCTTGTAGACCAAATTAAAGACGAAAAGGAAAGCGACGAAAGATGGACTGAAAATTTAGCCTTAAATAAAGCCACTGAAAAACTTGAAGAGCGTGAAAAACGCATACTTTATTTAAGGTATTTTGAGGGCAAAACTCAAACTGAAATTTCTAAAGAAGTAGGGCTTTCGCAAGCGCAAGTTAGTAGGCTTGAAAAAACGGCTTTAAAAACGTTAAAACTAAAAATGAGTTAAGCATATTTTTAAGGTTTATTTAATAAAATAAACGGGAGAGCGTTTATGGAAATTAAGTATACCGAACTTAAAAAAAAGGAAGTTTTTAACGTTGCAACGGGTGAAAATTACGGTAAAATTCAAGACCTTATAATTGATAGTAAGTCGGGCAAAATTGAAAAGATAATAGTGCCTGGTAAAAAAAGTAGTTTTTTAAACTGTGAAAGTTTAGAAATTAAGTTTTGTGAAATTGAAAAAATAGGGCGTGACGCCATTTTAATAAAAATAGGTAGTTGTAAAAAAATGGAATGCGAAATTTTAAAGCCTTGTTGTAATGAAATTAGCCCGTTTGACGACGAAGAGTAAAAATCCACGGAAAATTTCCGTGGTTTTTTTATATTTATTATAAAAACGCTTTTTTATTATTGAAAATTGTGCTAAAATATCGGTATGAGTAAAAATTATTTAAAAACTTTTACAAATTTAAACGGTAGCCACGGTGGTTTTGCTTTTAGTTTGTCGGCGTCTATTTCGATAGCCGTATCTTTTTTGTTTTCACTTATCGTGGCGCTTAT
>JAGBYC010000034.1 GCA_017628935.1 Clostridia bacterium
CCTCTTAAAACTTTATTGCTTTGAATACTCTGTTAAGCGCAGGAGCAACTATTAAGTTGATAGCAAGTTCTATAAAAAAGTTGAAAGTTACTATCGAAACTAATATAAATACTAATACGTTTTGCCCTTCTGCCATAGCGTAAACGGAATTTGTCATAAATAAACAACCTATTATAAATAATAAAGTGTTTACCGTTGGAACTATTGCCGACGCTATAAAAGTTGCAGTAATTTTGTTCTTTTTAGAAACTAAATTATAAATAAAGCCACCTAAAAAGCCTGCTACGGTTGTTTTTAGTATGCAAGTTAACGCCACTACAACGGGGTCACCCATCCAAATAATAGTGTAAAACGGCACAATGCCCATAATTACTTGAATAAGCACTACAACGCCACAAGCAAAGCCAGTTAACGCGCCTACTAACGCACCAAATAAAATACCGCTAAGCACGATAGGTATAAGCGTGAAGTTAAGTTGAACAACGCCGATAGACACCGTTCCCCCAACTGCTTGCAATACTATAACCAACGCTAAAAGTACTGCTATACCCGTAATTTGCTTGGCGGAAAAAGTAAGTTTATTTCCCATAAAGCCTCCAATCGAGTTCGGCAACCGATACCCGTAAGAATAAATAATAAAACATAAAGTCAAACCCATAAAGGTGTTTGCTATAAGTATTGTACTATATTTATTTAAAAAATTCAACTAATTAAGCAAATAATATTTTTTTAAATATTAACATAATTTAGTAGCGATACATACTATATAGTGATAGATATCTATCAAAACTTTTTAGGAGAATAAATTTATGTTAAATTATTTTGGCAACGACAATTGTTGTTTATACATACTTATTATACTTTTGCTTTTATGCGCTTGCAATAACGGTTGCATTAGCGATATTATAAACAAAGTTTGCAGTTCTAACTGCTTACTTCCCGTTTTAATTGCCTTGCTTGTTTGCTACTGCAATAAAGGTTGTGGCAAATCAATTCTTGGTGGTTGTGGCTGTAAATAAATAAAAAGGAGCGAATTTTCGCTCCTTTTTTAATTTGTAGAATTATTCAACGAAGTCTTCGTAAGCGTCTTCGTCACCAACTATAAGCCATTTACCCGACTGATATACGTTACCGTAAGAACCAAATTCTTCTTCAATTTCATTAACGGCGTCAGTTGCCTTAGTTGAATTTTCATATAAAACTGCTACTATATATTCATAGTCGAAAATACCGTCTTGCTTGTATGCAATAACCATACCTACAACACCGTCTTTATTAACTTCTTCACTAGAAACGATAGTGTAACCGTCATTTTTAAGTTTATTTTCCGCTTTGTCAAGGTTTGCAGGGGCGCACGCAAAAAGCATAACAGCCGTAATAACCGTTAATATGCTAGCAACTAAAAGTTTAAGTAATTTTTTCATAATAAAAGCCTCCTTTTTTGGTAATTTTATTATATAATAAAAAGTTTTCACTGTCAATATAGAATTTTTATAACCCCTATTATATGTATTAAAAAAAAGGTGATGAGTTAATTTTTTGCATTTAGATAACGGTTTAAATATAAGTTAGACGTTAAAAATTTATTAAACTATTTAACGACATAGATACGAGTTAGACGTTAAAAACGAGCATTTTACGACGGGAGATGTACTTGTTGTACACGAGCGAGTAAAAGCACAAGTTTTGAGCGTATAACGAAGCATATATGGCGTTAGATTTTGTGAAAAATTATCGAAGAGCCTTCAAGTCAAAATCCGAGGAATTCTACGCCTTTTAAAAGCACCTCACTTATCAACTCATTTTTTAAAGAATAAAAAAGAATTTTACCTTGGCGAGTATATTTAACTGCACCTAAATCACGAAGTAAGCGTAGTTGATGTGATACGGTTGTTTGGTTTAAATTTAGCATTACTGATAGGTCGGTTACGCACATATCGGTTATTGCTAAGGCTGATAACATTTTAAGCCTTGTTAGGTCTGAAAAAATGTTAAAAAAGCAGGCGACTTCTTGCAAAACTTCGTCGTCGGGCACGTAGTCGTCAACAAGCCCTTGTAGACGTTTATCAAGGAGTAAAACGTTTTGTTTTTGCATAAATTTACTTCCTTTAATTTGATAAATTTATTGTATAAAACGTAGGAAAATATGTCAACTTTAACATATTACGAATTTTTTCGCATATTGTAGAATAAATAGAGTTTATGTAAAATGGAGGTTTTATGAATTCTAACAACGTTGTTTTTTTAGGTATATTATTTTTACTTTATGCAAACGGAACAATTTCTTTAACCCAAGCGCTACTACTTCTTACCTTAATTACAACTACTAATTGCGCTAACGTATGCACAAATAACGCTTTTAACTTTACAGGAAACGCTACAACCTAATAAAAACCCCACCGATAAGTACGGTGGGGTTTTAACTTAAATTTTTAACGGTTTTACGCCGTTTCCTACTATTGCAGTTGACATATTTTTAAAGTCAAGCGCATTTAAAGCGTCTTGCACTTTATCTTTTGTAATGGTATCTATTATTTTAATTTTTTCATCAAAATTGTAAAGTTCGCCAGTTAAAAGATAGTATTTAGCATATAACCTAACCTTTACGGCTGAACGTTCTTGCGAGAACATTGAACCTGCTTTAAGTTGGTTTCTTACCTTTTCAAACTCATCGTTAGTAATGCCTTTTTGCGCTTCCAAAATAGTTTCCATAATAGCGTTAAAGCAAAGTTCAGCGTTTTCATTTGATACGCCAGCGTAAATATTTAAAGTGCCCGTATCTACGTAACGCGCGCACATAGAGTAAACTGAATACGCTAAGCCAAGTTCTTCTCTAACCTTCATAAACAAACGGCTACTCATACCACTACCTAAAATGCTATCGGCAATATCGCTTGTTATTTTGTTTTCATCTAAAATATTGTGCGACGGAAAGGCTAAAAACAAATGGCTTTGTTCAATTTCTTTATTCTTACATAAAAACTGTTTTTTATTTTCAACGTTATGTTTAGGAACAGGTTTTTTAGCGCCCGTTTTCACAAACGGCAACACGTATTTTTCAACTAATTTTTCAGCCTCAGACATAGTAATTTTACCACCAAAGGTTATTACTATATTCGACGCCACGTAATTATCGTTCAAATAATTTAAAACGTCTTGCTTAGTGAAAGATAAAACGTTTTCTTTCGTGCCTAAAATAGACCTACCGTAACCGTCGTTACCATAATACGCGTTTGCAATAAGTTCACGGCAAACGTCGTCTGGCATATCTTCGCTCATATTTATTTCTTCAACGATAACACCCTTTTCTTTAGCCGTTTCTTCATCTAAATAGGTAGAATTAAACACCATATCGCTCATAATAGCGAAGGTTTTTTCAGTGTTTTCAGGAAGGGCTTGAGCGTGGTAGCAAGTGGTATCCATACTTGTATACGCATTATATTGCGAACCTAAAAATTCAAGTTTGTTTGAAATATCAAACGACGTTAAATTTTTAGTTCCTTTAAAATTTACGTGTTCAATATAGTGCGAAATACCGTTAGTTTTTTCAGTTTCGTTTATACAACCCGTACCAACCATAATAGCAAAAGTAACCGACAACGCAGGTTCTTCTAACACTATTAAACTTAGCCCGTTTTCGTATTTTTTAAGTTCAGCCATATATCTCCAGTTTAAACGTTTATAGTTAAATTAGCGCACTCACTTACCGTTACGGCGTTTAATTTAGCGCTTTTTATGTTTTTTATTATTTCATTAAGAGCCTTTAAAGTATGTGGCTTTGGATGCATTAAAATAATATCACCTGCCGAAATATCTTTAGTTGCCCGCTTTACTATTAAACTAACGTCGTTATCACGCCAGTCGATAGTATCTTTACTCCACATAATAGTTTGGTAGC
>JAGBYC010000035.1 GCA_017628935.1 Clostridia bacterium
CGCCTTACCGTGTACCTATTGCTAGTTTGGCTGCTGCGCAATCGCAAATCAAAAACCCTAGATAACTAGCAACTAACGTGTTATCTAAATTCGTAAATAAACACAACAAAAAGCACGGCAATACACCGTGCTTTTTGTTGTTTTTATTTAAGAATTTAGATAACAAGTTAGTTGCTAGTTATCTAGGGTTTTTGATTTGCGATTGCGCAGCAGCCAACCTAGCAATAGGTACACGGTAAGGCGAGCAAGAAACGTAAGTTAAGCCGATTTTATGGCAGAAGTCGATAGTGAATGGGTCACCACCGTGTTCACCACAAACACCAAGTTTAATGTTAGGGCGAGTTTCTCTACCAAGTTTAACAGCCATTTCCATAAGTTTACCAACACCTTTAACGTCAACTTTAGCAAATGGGTCGCTTTCGTAAATTTTGTTAGAATAGTAACTATCTAAGAATTTACCAGCGTCGTCACGGCTAAAGCCGAAAGTCATTTGAGTTAAGTCGTTAGTACCAAATGAGAAGAATTCTGCTGATTTAGCAATTTCGTCTGCAGTTAAAGCGGCACGTGGAATTTCAATCATAGTACCAACTTTGTATTGAAGGTTTTTACCAGAAATAGCAATACATTTTTCTGCAGTAGAAGTAACTATGTTTTTAACAAAGTCAAGTTCTTTAATTTCGCCAACAAGAGGAATCATAATTTCAGGAACGATATTCCATTCAGGGTGACGGTCAGAAACTGCAATAGCGGCTTGAATAACTGCCTTAGTTTGCATTTCAGCAATTTCAGGGTAAGTTACTGCAAGACGGCAACCACGGTGACCCATCATAGGGTTGAATTCGTGTAAGCCAGAAATGATATTTTTAAGTTCGTCAACTTTCATTTTCATTTCTTTAGCAAGTGCAGCGATATCTTCTTTAGAAGTAGGAACGAATTCGTGAAGTGGTGGGTCTAAGAAACGAATTGTAACGTGTTGACCTTCCATTGCTTCGTAAAGTTCTTCAAAGTCGCTTTGTTGCATAGGAAGAATTTTAGCAAGAGCGCGTTCACGTTGTTCAAGCGTTTTAGAAACAATCATTTCACGCATAGCGCCGATTCTGTCAGGAGCAAAGAACATGTGTTCAGTACGGCAAAGACCGATACCTTCAGCACCGAATAAACGTGCTTGTTTAGCGTCCTTAGGAGTGTCAGCGTTAGTTCTAATTTCAAGCGAACGATATTTATCAGCCCAACCCATAACGCGTGCAAAGTAACCAGATACTTCTGCTTCAACGGTAGGAATTGCTTCACCGTAAATACAGCCAGTTGAACCATCGATAGAAATTACGTCACCTTCACGGAAAGTTTTACCGCCAAGGTTGAAGTATTTTTCTTCTTCGTTCATATAAATTTCGCCACAACCAGATACACAGCAAGTACCCATACCACGAGCAACTACGGCAGCGTGTGAAGTCATACCACCACGAACTGTTAAGATACCTTGAGCGTAGTTCATACCTTCGATATCTTCAGGAGAAGTTTCTAAACGAACAAGAATAACTTTTTCGCCTTTATCACGTGCCCAAATAGTAGCGTCGTCTGCTGTAAATACAACTTTACCGCAAGCAGCACCAGGAGATGCAGGTAACGCTTTACCGATAGGAGTTGATTTTTTAAGAACTTTAGCGTCGAATTGTGGGTGTAAAAGCGCGTCAAGTTGTTTAGGGTCGATACTTAAAACTGCTTCTTCTTCAGTAATCATACCTTCGTCTACTAAATCGCAAGCGATTTTAATAGCAGCGGCAGCAGTACGTTTACTGTTACGAGTTTGAAGCATAAAGAGTTTGCCTTCTTCAATGGTAAATTCCATATCTTGCATATCTCTGTAATGGTTTTCAAGTTTATCAACAATAGCCTTAAATTGCGCGTAAACTTCAGGTTGGGTTTGTTCAAGTTGGTC
>JAGBYC010000036.1 GCA_017628935.1 Clostridia bacterium
GGTTGCGCTCCAAGTAAAAAACTTGACCTTTACGTAGTAAGCGAAAGAAAACGCCTTATTGAAAAAACGGCAACTTTAATAGAAAAACTTGCTAATATTACCGATATTAAATTCGTTACCGCTAAAGAAGATATTAGCGTTAAAGTAGTTTCGTCTATTTTAGATAAAACTGAACTTTATATTCCACTTGGCGAACTTGTTGATACTGAAAAAGAACTTGTTCGTTTAAACGGTGAACTTAAAAAAGTTGAAAGCGAAATTGCACGTGCTAACGGCAAACTCAACAATCAAGGTTTCGTTGCTAAAGCACCAAAAGCGTTAATTGACGCTGAGAAAGAAAAGGTTGCTAAGTACGAAGAGATGAAATTAAAACTTTTACAAAGCATTAAAGAACTTAACGAAATGTGATAAAAATCCCCCTGCCAAGCGCAAGGGGATTTTTTGTTGCAAAAGTCGACAAAATATTTGTTTACAAAATTAATTTTGTATGTTAAAATAAAAGCGTATGAAATTACCGCATTTTATAGCGTTTTAAGATAAAAAAGTAAAGGGTTACCGCTTATCCTTTTGCTTTAAAAACTAATACTAAAACGGTTTATATAGGAATTATGAAAAAATCAAACTCATTGAAAGTCCGTTTTTTAGGTGGCGTGGGTGAAATAGGTAAAAATATCACGGCACTTGAGTACGGTAAAGATATTATTGTAATTGACGCTGGCTTAGGCTTTCCTGATAGCGATATGCCGGGCGTTGATATAGTTATACCTGACATAACGTATTTAACACAAAATAAAGATAGAATTCGCGCAGTGTTTTTAACTCACGGGCACGAAGACCATATAGGTAGTTTGCCGTATTTACTTAAAGAATTAAATATTCCAGTTTACGGAACTAAACTTACCTTAGCACTTGTTGAAAATAAACTTCGTGAACAAAAAATTAAAAGTTGCAATTTAAACTGCGTTACGCCTAAAAGCGTAATTAAGGTAGGGTGCTTTTCAGTTGAATTTATAAACGTTAACCACTCAATTGCCGGTTCGGTTGCGTTATCAATTACAACCCCAGTTGGCGTAGTTTTACACACGGGCGACTTTAAGGTTGACTTAACGCCGGTAGGTGGCGAAATTATCGACCTTGCAAGGCTTACTGAAATAGGCAAAAAAGGCGTTACGCTTATGCTTTGCGAATCAACTAACGTTGAGCGTGACGGGTATTCTATGAGCGAAAGCGTAGTTTTAGATAATTTATCACGCTTATTTAGTCAAAATCGCTACCGTAGAATTATAGTTGCAACCTTTGCTACGAACGTGTATCGTTTACAGCAAATACTTAATTTAGCGTATAAGTTTAAGCGTAAAGTTGCAATTTCTGGTAGAAGTATGCTAAACGTAATAGAGTCAGCGTCAAAAATAGGCGAACTTTACGTGCCAGAAAACACTTTGGTAGACGTTTCAAAAATTAAAAATATCGCTGATAAAGACTTGGTTATTATAGCAACCGGTTCACAAGGCGAGCCTATGAGCGCGCTTACGCGTATGGCGTTTAACGAATTTAACGAAGTTACCATAGGCAAAAACGATACGGTTATAATATCAGCGTCGCCTATACCAGGTAACGAACGCAACGTGTATTCGGTTATAAACAACCTTTATCGTAACGGTGCTGAAGTGGTGTACGAATCACTTGAAAATATACACGCGTCTGGACACGCCTGTCGTGAAGAACTTAAAATAATGCACTCACTTGTAAAACCTAAGTTTTTCGTGCCAGTACACGGCGAATACCGTCATCTTAAAAAGCATATCGACCTTGCTAAAGAGCTTGGTATGAAAGAAAGCAATATGTTACTTTGCGAATTAGGTGACACTTTAGTTTTAAACGGTAAAACCATTAAAAAAGGCGAGCCCGTTCAAGCAGGCGATAGATACGTTGACGGGTTGTCGGTTGATGAAACTGAAGCCGTTATTCGTGAAAGAAGAATTATTTCTGACGGAGGCATAGTCGTAGTAGTTTGCTGTTTATCACGCGTGAACGGTAAAATGTTACAAGAGCCTGATATTATTGCCAAAGGTTCGTGGCTTACAATTGAGCAAATTAGCGAAATGAAGTTAATTGTTCAAAAAGTATTAGAAAATAGCAATTATAAAAAAACAAGGGATACCTTTGCGCTTAGAAACTCTATTAGAAGAAAGTTGCGCGATTATACTATCAAAAAAACTAAAAAAGACCCTATGATTTTACCAATGATAACAGAATTATGATAAACGAATATACTACGCGTTTAACACGCGAAAATTTAAATAGCAATATACCAAACGAACTTTTAAGTTTAAGAAACGAATATCGCGAAAAGGGTGTTCCTACTATTTTAACCGACGGGCTTAACGAACTTTTACTTACCCTTAAAATGAAAAACCCGTCTAAAATTTTAGAACTTGGTACGGCTACTGGTATTTCGGGCACGGCTATGCTACTTAGTTTAAAAAACGCTACGTTAGTAACCGTTGAAAAATACCCTGAAATGCAAAACGAAGCGATTAAAAACTTTGATAAGTTTAAGGTGGCGGATAGAGTAACTACTATTTTAGGTGACGCCATTGAAGTTTTACAAAATTTAAACGAAAAGTTTGATTTTGTGTTTTTAGATTGTAATAAGTCGGCTTACTATAAAGCGTATCCTTACATCAAAAACCTTTTAAACGAAGGTGGCGTTTTGTTTGCTGATAACGTGCTTTTTAGAGGCTATTTATCTGGCGAAGTTGAAACGCCTAAAAAATACAAATCACTTGTAAACAATATTAAAAAATTTAACGATATGGTTAGTGCCGACGAAGATATGGTAACTTGCTTTTTCGACGTGGGCGACGGTATTTCAGTATCCGTTAAAAAATAGGAGTGCTAATGAAAAAGATAGAATTACTTGCACCTGCTGGTAACTTTTCAAAACTTAAAACTGCAATTTATTTTGGCGCCGACGCTGTATACGTTGGTGGCAAAACTTTTTCGTTACGCGCTTACGCTAACAACTTCACTAACGAAGAATTGAAAACGGCTACCGAATACGTTCACTCTAAGGGTAAAAAAATATACGTTACGGTAAACATTTTTGCTAAAAATAGCGACCTAGTTAAAGCCGAAGAATATTTTAAATACCTTGAAAGCATTAAAGTTGACGCCGTTATCGTTACTGATGCTGGCTTAATATCGCTTTGTAAAAAGGTTGCTCCTACACTTGAAATACACCTTTCAACACAAGCCAACACTACTAATAAATACACGGTAGATTTTTGGAAAAGTCAAGGCGTTTCAAGAATAGTTTTAGCGCGTGAGTTGTCGCTTAACGAAATTAAAGAAATAAACGAATTTGCACCAAGCGTAGAACTTGAAGCGTTCGTGCACGGGGCTATGTGCATAAGTTATAGTGGTAGATGCTTGCTTTCTAACTACTTAAACGGCCGTGATTCTAACCGTGGCGAATGCGTGCAAGCGTGTAGATGGAATTATTCACTTCGTGAAAAAAGTAAAGACGGCGACTGGTACGACGTTGAAGAAGACGAGCGTGGTACTTACATTTTAAATAGTAAAGACCTTAATATGATTGACCATATTGACGATATGGTTAACGCTGGCGTAGTTTCTTTTAAAATTGAAGGCCGTATGAAAGGCGAATATTATTTAGCAACCGTTATCAACGCTTATCGACGCGCTATCGACGAATATTACAAATTAGGTAGCGAATATAAAAACAACCCGTTATTTAACGTTGAACTTTTAAAAACTTTCCACCGTGCGTTTACAAAAGCGTACACTTTAGGTGAAAATACTGAAACTGTAAATTACGGTGACAGTCAGTCGGCAGGCGACGGTATTTTTACTGCTATGGTTTTAGGTTACGACGCTGAAAACAAACGCGCGTTAGTTGAAATGCGTAACAGATTTAAAGTGGGCGACGAACTTGAAGTTTTATCTCCTAACGATACTTTCAATAAAATGCTTACCGTTACTAAAATTGAAAACGAAAACGGCGAAGAAGTTGAAGATGCTAAACTTGTTCAACAACGCTTATACCTTTACACAGACATTAAACTTTGTGAAGGCGATATTTTAAGAAGATATAACGTTAATAAAAACTAATTTTTCGACATAACTTTACATTTTTAAACATAATTTTACTTACGAGGTAATTTATGTTTTTAAATTTTTTAAGTTTCATTATCGGTAAAATTTTCTTCTTTTGTGGCAGTATTACGGGTGATAGTTTTCCACGCCCGTTATCGCCAAGTGATGAAAAAAAGTATCTAAAACTTTTTAAAGAAGAAAACGACCTAAAAGCAAAAGATATTTTAATAAAGCACAACTTACGCTTAGTTGCGCATATCGTTAAAAAATATCAAGGCGCAGAAGATACCGACGACCTTATTTCAACGGGTACAATAGGTTTGATTAAAGCAATTAACACTTACGACGAAGAAAAGGGTGTTCAATTAGCAACGTATAGCGCAAGGTGTATTGAAAACGAAATTTTAATGTTGCTTAGGGCTAACAAAAAGCATAGTGGCGTACTTTCTCTATCAGACGCCGTTGGAACTGATAAAGAGGGTAACGAACTAACGCTTATGGATTTACTTGCTGACGACGGCGAAAGCGTTATTGAAACGGTAGGCAAAAAATTAGAACGCAAAAAGTTTTTAACACTTATAAGAAAGGCTTTAAACGACAGAGAGTTTACCGTAATATGTTTAAGGTACGGGCTTAAAGGCTCTGCACCTTTACCTCAGCGTGAAGTGGCGTCGTTTTTAAGAATATCGCGTTCGTACATATCAAGAATTGAAAAAAAGTCGATTGAAAAAATTAAAAAAGAAATATTAAAAAGTGGTTATCGTTACGAATAGGTGAATATGAATTTTAGTATTATAACGGGTGCAACTGGCGTTCTTGGTAAAGAGTTTGCAAAAAGCCTTGCTGAAAGAAACGAAAACTTGTTTTTAACTGGGCGTAGTGAAGAAAAGCTTATGCTTTTAAAAGAAGAATTACCGGCTAAATATAAAAACATCGCCGTTGATTATTGTAAGTGCGATTTAACAATCGACGCTGACAAAAACGCTCTTTTTAATTACTTTTCACTTAAAGGCTATAAAGTTAACGGGCTATATTTAGTTGCAGGCGCTGATACCAGAAAGGCTTTTACAAAATTTAACCAAAACGCAATTTCTTTTTTAGCAAGGGTTAATTACGAATCGGCTTTATCATTTACTAAATTTGCCTTAGATAATATGGGCGCTGAACTTAAAATTTTAGTAGTTTCGTCACTTACCGGTATAACGCCTATGCCGTATTTTAGCGAATATTCTTCACTTAAAGGTGCGCTAATTTCATTTTTTACTGCGCTTAGATACGAACTTAAAAATGAACCCGTTAAAATTACTATTTTAACGCCAGGCAGTATTTTAACTAGAAAAGATATTAAAGAAGATATTAAAAAACAAGGCTTGCAAGGTAAACTTTCAAGCAAAACACCTAAATACGTTGTTAATAAAGCGCTAAAAGCACTTGATAAAAATAAAAAAATTTGCGTTCCAGGGTTTTATAACAAACTTGTAAAATTTGCTACTAAAATTACTCCTACAAGTTTACAAATGGAAATAATTTCAAAAAAACTTAAAAACCTTGAAAAAGACGCGTTTTCTAACTAACAATTTTGCTAAAAGCAAAAAATTATTACTTTTATTGTTGAAATTTCACGCTAAATATGATAAAATACTTTAAGTTACGGAGGATATATGAGTTACGCTGATAAAATTTTTATTGAAAACTGTACAAACATTATTGAAAACGGTTACTGGGATACAGACTTAAACGTTCGTCCACACTGGGCAGACGGCACTCCAGCGCACACCGTTAAAAACTTTTGCGTTGTTAACAGATACGATTTATCTAAAGAATTTCCTATTTTAACTATTAGAAAAACTTTCTTTAAATCAGCCGTTGACGAACTTTTATGGATTTGGCAAAAAAAGAGCAATAACGTTAAAGACCTTAACTCTCATATTTGGGATAGTTGGGCAGATGAAACTGGCTCTATCGGTAAAGCGTACGGTTATCAATTAGGCGTTAAGCATAAATACAAAGAAGGCGAAATGGATCAAGTTGACCGTGTTTTATACGACCTTAAACACAATCCGTCGTCACGCCGTATTATGACTAATATTTATACCTTCCAAGACTTAAACGAAATGCACTTATATCCATGTGCATATTCAATGACGTTTAACGTAACTGGCAATAAACTTAACGGTATTTTAAACCAAAGAAGTAACGATATGGTTGTTGCTAATAACTGGAATGTTGTTCAATACGCTATTTTAATTCATATGTTTGCGCAAGTTTCTGGCCTTGAGGTTGGCGAACTTGTTCACGTTATTGCCGACGCGCACATTTATGATAGACATATTCCTGCACTTAAAGAAATGTTTACGCACACTCAATACGATGCGCCTAAACTTGTTATCAATAAAAACGTAAAAAACTTTTACGATTTTACTGTTGATGATTTTAAACTTGAAGATTATAAATCTACACCACTTACTGATAAATTGGAGGTTGCAATCTAATGAAAGCAATAGTTGCCGTTGATATGAAATGGGGTATCGGTAAAAATAACGACCTTTTATTTGATATTCCTGAAGATATGAAATTTTTCCGTGAAAAAACTAAAGGTATGACCGTTTGTATGGGTTATAACACTTTACTTTCTTTTCCGGGTTCAAAACCACTTAAAAACCGTGTTAATATCGTTTTAGCGCCAGAAGGCGTTGAAAGAGACGATTGCGTAATTACGCATACGTTACAAGAATTATCGGCTGAACTTAAAAAGTATAATACTGACGAAGTTTTCGTTGTAGGTGGCGCTATGTTTTATAAAACTATGCTTCCATACTGCAGTGAAGTGTACGTTACCAAAGTTCAAGCAGACGGCGAAGCAACCGTGTTTTATCCTAACCTTGACGCGCTTGATAACTTCAAATGCGTATACGTTTCAGATGAAATTGAATCTAACGGATTAAAACTTAACTTTACTACTTATAAAAACGAAAATCCACTTCCTTTTGAAGTTTAATTTACGGAGTTTACTATGGCTGAATTTATGGGAAATTTAAGAAGAACTGACTATTGTGGTTCTTTAAGAATAGAAGACGAGGGCAAGCAAGTTGTCGTTACGGGCTGGGTTCAAAAAAGAAGAAACTTAGGTAGCCTTATTTTCGTTGACCTTCGCGATAAAACTGGTATCGTTCAAATAGTGTTTGACGGAACTACTTCGCCTGAAATTTTTGAAAAGGCTGAAAGTATTCGTTCTGAATACGTGCTTTTAGCAAAAGGTACGGTACGTGAACGTTCAAGCAAAACTAATAAAATTGCAACGGGCGACGTTGAAATTATCGTTGACGAACTTAAAATTTTATCTGAGGCTGAAACAACCCCGTTTGAAATTTTAGACGATACGCAAGTTAACGAAAATTTACGCTTAAAATATAGATATTTAGACCTTCGCCGTTCTTATTTACAACAAAAACTTATTACGCGTTCAAAAATCACTAAAGCAACGCGCAATTATTTAGAAGACATAGGCTTTATGGAAATTGAAACGCCTATGCTTGGTAAATCGTCACCTGAAGGAGCAAGAGAATATTTAGTTCCATCACGCGTGCACCCAACGTGTTTTTACGCTTTACCACAATCACCACAACTTTTCAAACAATTATTAATGATTTCAGGTTTTGATAGATACTATCAAATTACTAAATGTTTCCGTGATGAAGACTTACGCGCAAACCGTCAACCTGAATTTACTCAAATCGACTTAGAAATGAGTTTCGTTGAAAAAATTGAAGACGTTATTTATCCTATCGAAGGTTTAGTTAAAGCAATTTTTAAAGAAACTTTAAATTTAGATTTAGGCGACGCACACTTCCGTCAAATGCCTTATACTGAAGCAATGAATCGCTTTGGTTCAGATAAGCCTGACACTCGTTTTGGTTTAGAACTTCAAAACGTTTCAGATATTGCTGCTAAATGCGATTTTAAAGTGTTTACCGACGCACTTTCTATGCAAGGTCCAGTAAAGGGTAGCGTACGCGCTATTAACGCTAAAGGCTTTGCCGATAAACTTTCACGTAAAGATATCGACGCGCTTGTAGAATTCGTTAAAACTTTAGGTGCTAAAGGTTTAGCATGGCTTTCATATCCTAAGGGTGCAGAAATTAAAGGTTCTTTCCTTAAATTCTTAAGTGAAGAAAACGTTAAAGAATTTGCTAATCGCCTTAACTTTGAAGAAGGCGACGTGTTATTCTTTGCTGCCGACAAAGATAGCGTAGTTTTAAATACTTTAGGTGGTTTACGTTTACACCTTGCTGAAAAATACAACTTAATTGACAAAAACACTTACGACGTATTGTGGATTACTGAATTCCCTATGTTCGATTATAGCGAAGAAGAAGGTCGTTTAGTTGCAGTTCACCATCCGTTTACTGCACCTATGGACGAAGACTTAGCGATATTAGATACCGAACCTTTAAAAGCGCGTGCTAAAGCGTACGATATTGTAATTAACGGTCAAGAAGCAGGTGGTGGTTCAATTCGTATTCACCGTCAAGATATTCAAGAAAAAATGTTTGATATTTTAGGCTTTACTAAAGAAGATATTCAAAAACGTTTTGGCTTCTTCGTTGACGCGTTTAGATACGGCGCACCTCCTCACGGTGGTTTAGCACTTGGTTTAGACCGTTTAGCAATGCTTATTACTAAAACTGATTCTATTAAAGACGTTATTGCTTTCCCTAAGGTTCAAACTGCGTCGTGCTTAATGACTGGCGCGCCAGACTTAGTTGATGAAAAGCAACTTCAAGAACTTCACGTTCAAGCCCTTAGTAAAGAATAATAAATAATTAAACCACTCTTTGAGTGGTTTTTTATTTTAAAAAAATGTAAAAATTTTCAAATAAGTATAGAAAAGCAAAAATTTATATGGTATAATATTCATATATTAAATTACTTGCAAGGAGAAGTTTATGAGCGTAAAAACTAACACTATTAAAAGAACTATCGATACTTTTTTTGATTTTGAAAGTGGTAGCGTTAAATATCGCACAGCCGTTGACGAACTTAATAAATTCGTTGAAAAAGAACAATTACTTGATGAAAAATTATGGACTATGTTCGTTGACCAATATCGCACTCCGGTAGACGATATCGATAGAGGCTGGCGTGGTGAATATTTTGGTAAAATGATGCGTGGTGGATGTTTAACTTACACTTATACGCAAAACAAAGCGCTTTATAGAACTTTAGAAAACGCCGTTAAAGACTTACTTTCTACTCAAGATAAACTTGGTAGAATTGCATCTTATTCTATTGCTGGCGAATTCGACGGTTGGGATTTATGGACAAGAAAATACGTAATGCTTGGTCTTATATACTTTTATGATATTTGCCCTAAGCAAGCGTTAAAAGACAAGGTTTTAAAAGCAGTTGTAAAACACGCTGACTATATCGTAAAACATATAGGTAGTGGCGAAGGTCAAAAAGAAATTACCGTTGCGACAAGGGCGTTTGGTGGCTTAAACTCTTGCTCGATTTTAGAGCCTTTCGTTAAACTTTATAACTTAACGGGCAAACAAAGTTATTTAGATTTTGCTAAATACATTATTTCTACTGGCTTTACGGTAGACGAAAACATTATTAAACTTGCCTTAAATAAAACTAAACCGCCTTATAAATTCGTTCAAACTAAGGCGTACGAAATGATGAGTTGTTTCCACGGCTTACTTGAACTTTATCGCGTTGAAAAGAACGAAGATTATTTAAAAACCGTTGTTAACTTTGCCGACATGGTTATCGATACCGATATTTCTTGCATAGGAACAACTGGGTGCACGCACGAACTTTTCGATAACAGTAAAAAACGCCAAACTGAAGATATTCAAGGCGTTCAATTTGAAACGTGCGTTACTGCTACGTGGATGAACCTTTGCTATCAACTTTTACTTGTAACTGGTGATAGTAAGTATGCCGACTTAA
>JAGBYC010000037.1 GCA_017628935.1 Clostridia bacterium
AAATTCGTTCGTTATGATTATATCATAAACTTATAAACAAAGCAAGAATTTATAATGTTTTAAAAAAATTTACTATTTAGGGTTCAAATCCCACCATGCAAAAATAAAGGCACCACACGGGTGCCTTACTTTTTGGAGCTGATGGCGGGATTTGAACCCGCGACCTCATCCTTACCATGGATGCGCTCTACCGCTAGAGCTACATCAGCAAAACTAACGAAATGTAGTTTACCACATTTGCGTTAATTTGTCTACTATTTTATTTACGTTTTACCATTTATGTTTTTCGTTATAGTAATTAGTTCCTATAAAGCCAACTTGCGCAAAATCTTCAGGGTTGTTTCTTATAATATGGTCGATATACGTCATATATAAGTCAGCAATAAGTTTATACCCCATAGCGTTAAGATGGTAACCTAAATAATACGTCTTTTTAAATTCTTCGTTTTGAGTTGGAGCGTATTTTTCAAAGTCAATTACGTATAAATACTCAAAATAATTAGGTAAATTACGTATAATTTCACAAAATTCTTTGTAAAGTTTAGCGTGAGCTTCGTCACGGCCGTCATCAAACGGCATAGTAGTAACGAAAACCCTTGCCTTAGGTTGTAACGCTTTAATGCGTTGAATAATGTGTACGTAATGCCCTACAACCGTATCTTTATTATTTTGTGGATTTTCAAAGTCAACGTCAGCCATACCACCAAGTTCAATATTACCTTTAAAAACTTCAGTTAAGTCGTTAACACCAAGTGCAATAATATAGCCTTGGCACGCTTTTTCAGGTGTAAATACAGTTTGGCAACGTGCTAATTCGTGAAATTCTTTTGCAGTTAAACCACCAACCGACCAGTTGTACGCTTTAAGACCACATCTTCTTGCAATATATTGACCCCACGAATATTCATAATAATCGTGGTAACCACTAACGCCGTCAATAAGGCTTTCGTGTTCGCCAGATGCTAAACTATCGCCTATACAACCAAGCGTTCTGAAAATTGACGTAAAACCACCGTCAGTAATAATAGTTTGTAAAGGATTTCCGTTAATTTTATACATAAAAATCTCCTATAAAAAATTTATTCCGTAACTAAGCGCAAAAGAATAAATTGCTTTAAGTTCGTTTGAAATAATTTGCGTACCGTTATCGGCACTACCTAAAAGTTCAATGAAAATTTTAGTTAAGTTTTTAATAGTTTGAGCCGTAGTAGTAGAGTTAGTTTTTTTATCGATAAACGCCGTAAGTTTAATAGCGTAAGGAACGTAACTATCGCTAACGTTTGCGTTAATTAACACCTTTTCATCAGCGCTAAAAACTTCACAAAACTTATTAAACACGCCCATTTTTGCACTTTTACTTGCTATGAAAGTAAGTAAGTCGTTAACCGTTTCGTTATACTTAGGGCTAAACGAAGGGTTTTTATTAAACACGCCCTCATACATTTTTAAAATTAAATTTTCAATGCTAACAAAAATTTGTTTAGCAATAGACGGTTTAATTTCTTCAGTTAAAGTGTTAAGGGGTTCTTCTACCTTAGATTCTTCAAAATTAGATTCTTCTTCCTTAGGCTCTTCAACTTCTGGCTCTACTATTTTAGGTTCTTCAACCGTTTTTATAATAGGCTTATTTTCTACTATGGTAGGCTTAACTTCATTACTTGTAGTTACAACGGTAACGGGTTTAGCCTTTAAGGTAACGCTTTCTGTTTTTTGTGAAACCGGTGCAACTAATATTGAATTGTTTTGATAAGTTACACCGCTAACGCCTGGCACAGTATACGACTAACGGTTGGCAAGCCCCTATTTTAGGAATTGCTTTACCCTTAGACGCACGCTTATCAGTTAAAATATCGCTAAGTTCTACGCTGTAATATAAACCTAACCTTGTTACAATAGTAACTAACGCTTTATCGGTAGGAGCAACAACTTCAGCAAATACAACAAGTTCGTTATCTTGTGGTTTGCCAAGTTCGGCTATAATTACGCCTTTACCACTACCGGAAATTGTAGGAATAGGTCCTGCTAATACACGCTTAAACGTACCAAAACTTGTACCTATAACAACTTCACAGTCGTCAGTAATAAAGCCTGCGTAAATAACCTTATCTCCATCGTTAAGGCTCATACCTATAACGCCACCAGTTTGTCTACCAGTAATAGATACGGGCTTAGTTGACCTAATACACATACCCCTTTCAGTAACCATAAAGGTGTCAAGGTTAAGTTCTTCTTTAGTTTTAGTAGTATTTATTACTTTAACAACGCTGTCGCCGTCTTTAAGGTTAACTGCAACGATAGGTGAACGTGAAGAAACGTAGTCGCTAAACTCGCTTGCTTTAATCATACCGTTAGCAGTAAAGGTATATATTATACCTTTTTCTTCCCCTTGTTTAGCAGTAATAAACGAAACGGGAACTTCGCCAACTAACGCGTCTTTGAAAAGTTTATCAAAGGTTACGCCACCTTGACCTAAGCCACGCGATTCAGGAATATCTTCAACGAAAATTTTAAATACGTTACCCTTGTTAGTAAAGGCGTATAAATATTCTTCACTATTAGTGTTAACACTAAACGCAAAGCATTCGTGTGGTGCAGGATTATCAGTTTGAGCGCGATTAAACGCTGAAAGTTTTACACGACGAACTAAGTCTTTACCACTATAACCAACAACGTATTTTTCAATAGCAGTTTTATTTTTAGCGCCCGAATTACCTGAGCCACCTAACTTAGTAGGAGTTTCAGTAATATACGAACGGCGTGGACATTTAAACTTACGCTTAATTTGTAACATTTCTTCTTTAACAAGTGCGTTAAGTTTCTTTTTACTATCGATAATTTCTTGAAGTTGTTTCATAAGCGCTTCAAGTGATACGAGTTCATCTTTTAAATTATCAATTTCAAGGCGCGTTAACCTTGCAAGTTTTAAATCAAGTATCGCTTGCGCTTGCGCGTCGCTAAGTTCAAACGCTTTACGTAAATTTTGCTTAGCAGTAGCCGTATCAGGCGATTTTTTAATAATTTGAATAACCTTATCAATGTTAGTAACTGCAACTATTAAACCCGTTACGATTTCATAACGCGCCTTTGCTTTTGCTAAGTCGAATTTAGTTCTGCGAAGAACTACTTGTTTTTGATATTCGGTGTAATA
>JAGBYC010000038.1 GCA_017628935.1 Clostridia bacterium
GGTTTAGAGATAATTCCAAACGATTTTAAAAGCGAAGGAACTTCGTTAGTAGATGCAATAACGCAAATTTTATCGCCAACTTCTATCATTGTGTTGCCGTTAGGAATAAATACGTTTTCACCACGTTGAATTGCTAAAACAAGGAAGTTTTCTTCTAATTTTTTGCGTAAGTCGATAAGTGATAAACCTATAACGTTACAGTCGTTTTTAACCGTTAATTCAAGCATTTCAAACTTGCCGGTTGAAAAACTTTCTACTTTAGTTACCGAAGGTAATTTAATTACGTCGTATATAAATTTTGCAGTTAAAAATTCAGGGTTTATAATCATTGAAAGTTCTAAACTTTGTTTTAAAAACTCTAAATTTTCATCAGTTAAACTTGTGTTACGAATACGCGCAACGGTGTGTTTAGCGCCAAGTTTTTTAGCAATAAAGCAAGAAAGCATATTAAGTTCGTCACTAGCAGTAACGGCTATAAAAAGTTCGGCTTGACCTGCGCCTGCTTCTTGTAAGTCAGCGTAAGAAGTGCAGTTACCACATAAACCCATTACGTCGTATAAATTAGTAGTTTCTTCAATTATTTTAGCGTCGTTATCTAAAACTACAACTTCGTGCTTTTCTTTAAGCATACTTTGTAAAATAGTTTTACCAACTTTGCCACAACCAGTAATTATAATTTTCATATTAACCTTTAAATTTTTTTGCTTTTTATTTTATAAATAAATAGTACTAAATTTTTGCCTAAAATAGTACGCAAAAGTGTTTTTACAAGTTACAGTGTAGCACATTTTTTTAAATTTTACAACTATTTTTAAGTTTTGTTAGTTTTAGAGGGTGTGGTTAAGGGCGTAACCCTTGTCAATTTATAAAAAACGCGTATACGGGCACAATTTAGTAAAAAAGTTATTATATTATAATATTTTATAAAAAAAATTGAAAAAACCGTTGAAAATCGTTTGACATATTAAAAAAGATAATGTATCATAGTTAAGCACTCCAAAAATAGGGGTGTTAATTTTTTAGGATGGATTAGAAAAATGGCAAAAGGAAACGCAGTTAGAATTACGCTTGCTTGTACTGAATGCAAACAAAGAAATTACGACGTTTACAAAAACAAAAAGAACACTCCGGACAGACTCGAAATGAGCAAATATTGTCCTTTCTGCAAAAAACATACTCCACATAAAGAAACTAAATAAGTATAAATTTTTGCAAACTGTAAACTAAGAGGTGTAATATGAAAGAAGAAAAAACTTCAAATTCAAAAGTTGAAAGCAAAAAAGTTTCAGCTAAGAATAAAAAAGATAATATCTTCAAAAAAATAGGCAGAAAATTTAAAGAAGTATTTTCTGAACTTAAAAAAGTATCGTGGCCTGACGTAAAAACTATCGCCAAAAACACAGGTATAGTTTTAGGTGTAGTTGCGCTTTTTTTAGTAGTAATTACTTTAATAGATTTAGGTTTCGGTGAGTTATTTAAACTCATTACTGGAATCGGTGGTTAAGAGGTATTTATATGGCTGAACAAGCAAAATGGTACGTTATTCATACTTATTCTGGCTACGAACAAATGGTTAAGGAAACTTTAGAGAAGCTTATTGTAAACAACAATTTACAAAATCAAATTCTCGAAATTAAAATTCCTATGGAAGAAACCATTGAAGAAAAGGCTGGTGGCAAAAAGAAGGTTGTTTTACGCAAAATTCTTCCCGGCTACGTTTTCGTTAAACTTGTTTTATCAAACGACCTTTGGTATTTAATTACTAATACTCGTGGCGTTACAAGTTTCGTTGGCCCTCATGGTAGAGCAAGCGCTTTATCGGCAGACGAAGTTAAACGTATGCGTCTTGAAACACACGTTAACGAAGACCAAATCGACTTTACTGAAGGCGATAAAGTTCGTATCGTATCAGGTCCTTTAATGGATACTGAAGGCATTGTAACGTTCTTATCGTTACCTTCACAAAAAGCGAAAATTAAAGTTCAAATTTTTGGAACTGAAACAGAATTAGAAGTAGAACTCGTTCAACTTCAAAAAATTTAAAAAGTTTAATATGGCATAGTTGCCGTTAATTAAGTGGGAGAGGCGTTAAATTTTTTTCATGGCGCCACGCAATTACCACGTATGGAGGATATTTTTATGGCTAAGAAAGTAACCGCTGTAGTTAAATTACAGTTACAAGCCGGAAAAGCAACCCCAGGCCCACCTGTTGGTTCAACACTTGGTCCTTATGGTATTAACTTACCGGGTTTCACCAAAGAGTTTAATGCAAAAACTCAAGACAAAATCGGATACGTAATTCCGGTTGTTATCACGATTTATCAAGATCGTTCGTTCACGTTTATTCTTAAAACTCCACCTACACCTGAACTTATTAAGAAAGCATGTGGTATCGAAACTGCAAGTGCTGCACCTAATAAGAACAAGGTTGCAAAGCTTACTAAAGCGCAAGTAGAAGAAATTGCTAAAACCAAAATGGTTGACACTAACGCCGCTTCTTTAGAAGCAGTTATGAGCATGGTTAAAGGTACTGCGCGCAGTATGGGCGTAACCGTAGAAGATTAAAAATAGGAGTGGGAGAGAGTAATCTCGTACGTACCACAAGGAGGATTCTTATAAATGAAATATGGTAAAAAATATACCGACAGCGCAAAGACGTTTGACGGTTCTAAACAATATGAATTAAGCGAAGCAATGGACATTGTTCTTGCTACTGCAAAAGCTAAATTCGACGAAACAATCGAATTCCACACTAGACTTGGTGTTGACCCTAAACAAGCAGACCAACAAGTTCGTGGCGTACTTGTACTTCCAAACGGTACTGGTAAAACACAACGCGTTCTCGTAATTGCTAAGGGTGATAAAGCAGACGCTGCAACTGCTGCAGGTGCAGATTACGTTGGCGCTGAAGAAATCGTTCAAAAAATCCAAAAAGAAAACTGGTTTGAATTCGACGTTGTTATCACTACACCTGATATGATGGGCGTAGTTGGTAGAATCGGTAAAGTATTAGGTCCTAAAGGCCTTATGCCAAGCCCTAAATCAGGCACAGTAACTATGGACGTTGCTAAAGCTATTAAAGAAGTTAAAGCAGGTAAAGTAGAATACAGACTTGATAAAACGGCTATTATTCACTGTTCTATCGGTAAAAAGAGTTTCGGTAAAGAAAAACTTATGGAAAACTACAACGCATTACTTGATGCTATCATCAAAGCAAAACCAGCAGCTGCAAAAGGTCAATACATTAAAGGTATTTCAATTGCAAGCACAATGGGTCCTGGCGTAAAAGTAGTAACCAAAAACTAAAATCGTTTATTTTGCAAAACGGTTGAAAAATAATTGACAAAAATAAAAGGCTATGTTAAAATAGCATAGAATTAAATAACCGAAGAAAGCAGGTTTTTAAGTAACAATTGTTACACCAGCCGAGGTAATTAGCAAATAAAGGTTTTTTTAAGCCACTTCTTTGCCGTGTCCTCGGTAGAAGTGGCTTTTTTCGTACAACATTAATATAGGAGGTAACAAATGTCGGCTAATTTAGAAGCAAAAAAGCAAGTTGTTGAAGACATTAAGGCTAAAATTTCTGAAGCAAAATCAGTAGTTTTAGTTGATTACAAAGGTCTTACCGTTGCTGAAGATACTCAACTTAGAAACGAATTTAGAAAGGCAAACGTTCAATACAAAGTGCTTAAAAACACCTTAGTAAGAAAGGCGTTTAACGACTTAGGCGTTACAAGTTTCGACGCTGACCTTAACGGTACTACTGCAGTAGCGTTCGGTTTAGATGAAACAGGCGCGTCAAAAGTTATTATCGACAATGCTAAAAAGTTTAGTGATAAACTTAAAGCAAAAAGCGCGTACGTTAATGGCGAATACGTTGACAAAAAAGGCGTAGAAGCGTTAGCGGCAATCCCTTCGAGAGAAGTTCTTTACGCTACACTCGCAGGAACACTTCAAAGTCTTATCGGTGGCTTAGCAGTTGCTCTTAACAGAGTTGCTGAAAAGATGGGCGAATAAGCAAAAATTTTTAAAAATAAATTAAGAGAGGATTAA
The DNA here is from genome assembly GCA_017628935.1 of Clostridia bacterium. GTDB lineage: Bacteria > Bacillota > Clostridia > Christensenellales > Borkfalkiaceae > HGM11412. The sequence continues at coordinate 4,054 of JAGBYC010000038.1, forward strand.
AAAAATGGCAGATATTGCAAAAATCATAGAAGAAATTAAAGGTATGACTGTTCTTGAACTTAACAGTCTTGTTAAAGCAATCGAAGAAGAATTCGGCGTTAGCGCTGCTGCTCCTGTTGCAGTTGCTGGTGCTGTTGCTGCAGCTCCTGCTGAAGCAGCTGAAGAAAAAACTGAATTCAACGTAGTTCTTAAAGAAGTTGGCGCAAACAAAATCGCAGTTATTAAAGCAGTTCGTGAAATCACTGGTCTTGGTCTTGTTGAAGCTAAAAACGCAGTTGAAAAACTTGGCACTATTAAAGAAGCAGTTGCTAAAGACGAAGCTGAAAAAATGGTTGCTAAACTTAAAGAAGCTGGCGCTACTGCAGTTGCTGAATAAAAGCTTTTCGGTAGTTTTTTACAACAATTAACGGCTTATATGCTACGTAGCTCATCGTTAAAACCCTTGTTAATACGGCAAGTATTAACTGCGGGTGTTTGCCTTGACTTACTTGCATCTAAACCGTTACTTAAATCTAAAAAACAACCTCAATGCTTTACATAGTTTAATAAACTAATAAAAACACTGAAAAATCCGTGTTTTTTATTTTACTTATTTGCAAACCTTAAAATGGACTTGCTAAAAAAAGCACGGAATTTGTTTCCGTGCTTTTTTATTGCAACTAATAGCCACGGGTGTTTGCCTTGA
>JAGBYC010000039.1 GCA_017628935.1 Clostridia bacterium
AAAACGAATAATGCTGTTAAAGTACAAATAATGAAAGTATCAACAAAGATTTCTAAAATACCCCATAAGCCTTGTTTAACAGGTTCAATTTCATCTGCTGAAGAGTGTGCGATACAAGAAGAACCAAGACCAGCTTCGTTAGAGAATACACCACGAGCAAAGCCATAACGCATAGCCATCATAATACCGTAGCCAGCGAAACCACCGAGAGCAGATTTAGCAGTAAATGCGCTTGTGAAAATTGATGCAAATATCGCAGGAATTGCCGTAATATTAACGCAAACAACTACGATTGCCATAAGAATAAAGAAAATTGCCATAAATGGAACGATAATTGAAGTAACTTTACCAATACGTTTAATACCACCGATAACTACAAGTGCAGCAACTACAGCAATAATAATACCAGTTACCCAAGTAGGAATATTATATGTAGATTTCCAAGTGTTTTGAATAGTATCAGCTTGAACTGAACTCATACCGATAGCGGCAAGAATTGTAAATATAGCAAATAAAATGGCAAGCCATTTTTGTTTAGTACCCTTTTCAATATAGTACATAGGGCCACCGATATATTCACCCTTTTCATCTTTCTTACGGAAGAATAAACCTAAAACGATTTCAGCGTATTTAGTAATCATACCAAAGAAAGCAGAAATCCACATCCAGAACACAGCACCAGGACCACCACTGATAATAGCAGTTGTAACACCTACGATATTACCAGTACCTACTGTACCTGAAACGGCAGTACAGAACGCTTCGAAAGGAGTGATAGCTTTTTCGTTGTTAAGCGTTTTATCTTTACCACGCATTTGCTTAAAGGTTTTACCCATTGTTTGTTTAAGAACGTAACCAAATTCACGAACTTGTAAAAATTTAGTACGAACTGAAACGAGAATACCAGTACCAACGATTAAAACAATCATTGGTATGCCCCAAAGGATGTTACCGTCAATCCAGTTGAGCACGTCATAAATAACTTGCATAAATTTTACCTCCAAAAAAATAAGCCGTCAAAATTTGACAGCCCTGAAGAAAAACAAAAAATACAAACTAAAGTAAAGTTTGCTCTGTCCTTTTGCCTGAGAGATTCGTAGCGGTAACTACTTGCACCTTCGGCACCCACGCAAGCGCGGGATTCTCCAGAGTGCCTAGATACACGGTTGCAAAACTTCCGTATACCATAACAGCGTTTTAAATTTGAAAATATTATAACAAATAGCCGTAAATAAAGCAACTAAATTTCACACCTTTTTCACTATTTTTATAAATAATTTTATCTTTTTATTCAATATATGCTAATATTAGCGTATTTTCATTTATTATTTTAAATTGCCTTTATTCGTTTGACAAAATTTTTAAAAAATTTTACAATATTTAAGTAAGTTAAGGAGATATTATGTTTACAAGAAATAACGTTAGAAACGTTGCTATTATCGCTCACGTTGACCATGGCAAAACTACCCTTGTTGACGCGCTTTTAAAACAAAACGGCATATTCCGTTCAAACGAAGTTGTTGCCGACCGTGTTATGGATAGCAACGACTTAGAACGTGAACGTGGTATTACAATTTTAGCAAAAAATACTGCCGTTCATTATAAAAACACAAAAATAAATATTATCGACACACCTGGCCATGCCGATTTCGGTGGCGAAGTTGAACGTATTTTATCAATGGTTGACGGTGTAATTTTACTTGTTGACGCTGTTGAAGGCTCTATGCCACAAACTCGCTACGTTTTAAAAAAGGCACTTGGTTTAGGTAAAAAGCCAGTTGTTGTTGTCAATAAAATTGACAAAGGTGGCGATATTGATAAAACTATGGATAGCATTATTGAACTATTCATTGACCTTGGCGCTAATGACGACCAACTTGATTTTAAAACCGTTTACGCATCTGCTAAGCAAGGCTTTGCTAAAACAGACTTAAACGCTACTGCAACTGATATGAGTGCGCTTTTAGACGTTATTTTAAGTGAAGTTCCTGCCCCACAAGGCGACGTTGACGGTGGTTTACAGACTATTATTTGTAACGTTGATTACGACTAATACGTTGGTAGAATAGGTATAGGTAAAATTGTTCGCGGTAAAATTTCTAACTCACAACAAGTTGCAATTTGCCACACTAACGGCACTACTTCAAACGCTAAAATAGGTAAACTTTATCAGTTTGAAGGTTTAAAACGCGTTGAAGTTGAAAACGGCGAAGTTGGTGATATAGTTGCTATTTCTGGCATTGAAAACATTAACATAGGCGAAACTATTTGTTCAACCGACGTTGTTGAGGCTTTGCCTTTCGTTGCAATCGACGAACCTACCATTAGTATGATGTTTATGGTTAACAACTCACCTTTCGCTGGTAAAGAAGGTAAGTTTGTTACGTCACGCCATTTACGTGCAAGGTTATTTAGAGAAGTTGAAACAAACGTTTCAATGCGTGTTGAAGAAACTGACAATACCGACACGTTTAAAGTTTTTGGCCGTGGCGAATTACACCTTTCTATATTGATAGAAGAAATGCGCCGTGAGGGTTACGAATTCCAAGTTTCACGCCCTAAGGTTATTTTTAAAGAAATTAACGGTAAAACGCACGAACCTATGGAACAACTTGTTGTTGAAGTTCCTAACGACTACGTTGGCGCCGTTATGAGTAAAATAGGTGAAAGAAAGGGTGAACTTATAAATATGGCGCCCGTTTCAGAAGTTGAAACGCGTTTAGAGTTTAAAATTCCTGCGCGTTGCCTAATAGGTTATAGAAACGAACTTTTAACAGACACTAAGGGCTTTGGCACGATGTCGTCAGTATTTGATGGATACGAGCAATATAAAGGCGATATTCAAGAAAGAAACCGTGGCTCGCTTGTATGTTTTGAATCAGGCGTTACGTCACAATACGGCTTGTTTAACGCACAAGAACGCGCTACCCTTTTCGTATCGGC
>JAGBYC010000040.1 GCA_017628935.1 Clostridia bacterium
CTAAACCTATTCGCGACGTAATGATTATAGGCGCAGGCAAAACGTCACTTTACTTATCAAAAATGTTAAGCGCAGGCAAAACAAACGTTAAAATTATTGAAAAAAGTGAAGAAAATTGCGTTTTTGCAAGCGAAGTTTTAGATAATAAAATTATGATTTTAAACGGCGACGGTATGAGTCAAGACGTTCTTCAAGAAGAAGGCGTTAATAGTACCGGTGCTTTCGTTGCGTTAACTGGACAAGACGAAGAAAATATTTTAATGTCTTTTTACGCGTTAAAATGTGGCTGTGAAAAAGTTATAACAAAAGTTAACCGTAACGAACTTTTATCAATTAGTGAAAATTTAGGGCTTGACACCGTAATTTCCCCTAAAAAGACGGTTGCCGACGTACTTATTAGATACGCGCGCGCCCTTGAAAGTTCGATGGGTAGCAAAATTGAAACGCTTTACACTTTAATGGGTGGCGAAGTAGAAGTTGCTGAATTTAACGTATTACCTGGTTTTTCGTTAGTTAATACGCCTATTAAAGATTTACCTATTAAACCTAACGTTTTAATTGCCGGCATAGTTAGAAACAGAAAAGCAATTATTCCTGGTGGGTTTGATGAAATTAAAGAAGGCGATTCAGTAATTATAGTATCGTCAAGCGCAAGTGTGTTAGACCTTGAAGACATTATAAAATAATGGTATTTTTATGAATTATAAAATGATTTTAAACACGACGGGCAAAGTGCTTTTAACGGGTGGCATTTTATTACTTTTACCACTTCTAATAGCCATAGGCTATTTAGAAAATTCGGCACTTTACTTAGGAATAACTGCCTTTTTAGCAATATTAATAGGCTTTTTAATCGTGAAATTTATAAAACCAAATAACAACGTAATTTACTCTAAAGAAGGCTTTATTATAGTAACTTTAGCGTGGCTTGTTTTATCGCTTGTTGGTTGCTTACCTTTCTATTTAAGTGGTCAAATTCCGTCGTTTATAGACGCGTTTTTTGAAACAGTTAGTGGTTTTACCACTACCGGTGCAAGCATATTAAACGACCCGTCTTTAATGGATAAAGGTTTACTTTTTTGGCGTAGCTTTACCCACTGGATAGGTGGTATGGGCATTATAGTTTTTATAGTTGCTATCAACAAAAAAATTAGTGATAGTTCTATACACGTTCTTCGTGCAGAAATGCCAGGCCCTTCGGTAGACAAATTAGTTCCTACTGCAAAAGATACGGCTACTATTTTATACCTTATTTACTTAGTTTTAACTGGCTTAGAAGTAATTTTACTTGCTTTTGGCGATATGAATTTATTTGATGCTATCGTGCACGCGTTAGGCACAGCCGGTACCGGTGGTTTTGGCGTTAGGGCTGATAGTATAGCCTCTTACAGCGCGTATAGTCAATGGGTTATTGCGATATTTATGTTCTTATTCGGCATAAATTTTAACCTTTTTTACTTAGTTATTATAGGCAAAATTAAAAACGTATTAAAAAGCAACGAACTTATCACTTATATACTTATAGTTTTACTTTCTATTACGGTTGTATCAATAAATATATATCCTATATATGAAAATTTAGCCGACGTTTTACGTTTATCAACCTTCCAAGTAACGTCGCTTATGTCAACAACGGGTTACTCAACGGTAAACTTTGACGCTTGGCCTACCCTTTCAAAATCAATTCTTATTCTTTTAATGTTTATAGGTGGTTGCGCAGGCTCTACGGCTGGTGGCTTTAAAGTTTCACGTATCGTTATTATTTTTAAACGTATTAAAAAAGAATTACGCAGAATTATTCACCCACGCTCAGTTGAATCTATTAAAACTGAAGGCAAATTGATTGACGAAACTACCGTTAACGGCACTGGCACTTACCTTGCTATTTACGTTCTTTCTTTCGTGGTAGTATTCTTCTTACTTTCATTGTTCGGTGGTAATTTTGCTGAGGGCGTTAACCTTTTTGAAACGAACTTTACTGCAACGTTATCGTGCTTAAACAATATAGGCCCTGGTTTAAACGGCGTTGGTCCTACCCTTAACTTTGCAAATTATTCAGACGCATCTAAAATAGTATTATCGTTTACTATGTTGCTTGGCAGACTTGAACTTTACCCATTATTGATAACTTTATCTGCATCAACCTGGGTAAAACACTAAAACTAATAAACGGCGTATTTAAAGTTAATTAAAATAAATACGCCTATTTTATTTACTGGGTATTTTATGAAAAAATCATTTTTAGCAATTTTATCAGCAGTTTTAATGTCGTTATTTGTTTTTACAGGTTGTAACGGCTGTTCGTGTTTTTCGCCTGGGCAAGACGCTAATTGCGCAACGCAAGCGTGTTCATGTGGAAAGCGTTTTGTTGACTGCACCGACGAAAACGTACATTGTTTAATGGGTTGCCCTATTGAATGTTTATCGTGCACTAACCATTGTTTTTACTTTTTAAACCCTGCATTTTGCTTTTTAGGAAACGAAGAATACGAAGCACAATGCGTTAACTGTCTTGCCTACTGTGGTAGCGATATAAGTAATAACTGCCACCCAGAATATGGTAGCGCATGCGACTGTGTTGGTTGCGTGTTAGACTCTAACGGTGGGGGAATTGAAGTTCCTAAAGACCAATACTCTATATCTGCTAATATTGTTAAACTTAATACCGATTCGACAGGTGGATATTATAACGTTATAATTGAACTTATAATTACTTCGCCATACACGTTAAACGACGTTGTTTGCTATATTGAAGCCGAAGATAGTGACGGAAATTACTTTAAATCAAGAAAATTTGTTGGCGAAATTTACGAATACAACCCTGGCACTGCCGATTTTAGTTTTATTTTTAAAGGCGACGCTAAAGACGTAAGAATTACAAATATTACTTTAACAAGGAGCTAATATGTTACCTTATATTGATTTAGGTTTTATTAAAATACCGTCGTACACGCTTATGCTTGTTGTGGGCGTTATTGCGTACGCGTTATATACGTATTTTACCCTTAAAAAAGAAGGTAAAGATATTCGCGTTATTGAAAAAGCGTTTATCGTTTCAATTTTAGCCTTTGCAGTAATGGGTATTACGGCGTTTTTATTTAATTCGCTTTTCCACTCTATTGAAGAAGGCCGTTTAGTTTTAGGTGGCATTACTTGGGCTGGTGGAGTTGTGGGGGCTTTCCCTGCTTTCGTTATTCTTACACACTTTATTATTAAAGAAGAAAAAGGTAGCGAAATAGAGTTCTTTTCACTTGTCGTTCCAGGTATCGTTTTAGGCCACGCTTTTGGTAGAATAGGTTGTTTTTTAGCAGGTTGTTGCTACGGCAATATCGCGCCAGACGCGTTTGGCGTTGTTTTCCCAGCCGGCAGTTTAGCAGCGCACGCACACCACGGCAACTTATCAACCGAACCAAGTTGGCCAGTTTACCCTACTCAACTTTACGAGGCTGTATTTGAATTTTTACTTTTTGCGTTTATGGTGGTGTTTAAGCGTAAATTTAAGTGCTCTAACGCCGAAATTTACCTTATAGCGTACGGAACGTTCCGTTTTGGGTTAGAATTCCTTCGTGGTGACGATAGGGGCTCTACGGGGCTATTATTAAGCCCGTCGCAAATATTAAGCGTGTTGCTTGTTGTTACTGGCGTACTTATAATATTATTTAAACGTAAAGTTATATTTAAAAATTTAAACGATAAATTAGCCCTATGGCGTGAACAAGTAGCAACGGGCTACTTGTATAAAGTAGAAAGCCAAAGCACAGTATATTTAAACGACTTAGATAAACTTTTTACCCTTTATAAAAAAGGCGCTATAACTGAAGAAGAATACCTTGCTAAAAAGAACGATATTCTTACTAAATTATAAAAAAGCATAATAAAAAGGAGCGATTATTTCGCTCCTTTTTTTGTTGTAAATAAAGTGTTATAAATTTTGTGGAACTATAACGGTAAAGGTTGTTCCTTCGTTTTCTTCACTTTCACAAGTGATAGTTCCGTTAAAGGTTTCGGCTATTTTTTTACATAAAGTAAGCCCTAACCCAAGCCCACCACGTGAATGTTTAGCGTCGGCTTGATAAAACTTTTCAAACACGTGCGAAATTATTTCTTTACTCATACCCACGCCGTTATCTTTAACAACAACTACTACGTTTTTGTTTTTTTGGTGGCAACTAACTTCAATTTTGCCACCGTTACCCGTATATTTTACGGCGTTGTTTAAAAGGTTTATCCAAATTTCTTTAATAAGGTTAGCGTCAGCGTTCATTTTAACGCGTTTAAGCGACGAAGTTAATTCTATATTTTTTTCTTGCAAAGCGCCGTCTAAAAGCAAAATACACTCTTCTAACTGAGCGTTTACGCTAAACGTGGTTTTATCTGAATTAATAACTTGGCTATCAAGTTTAGAAAGCATTAAAACCTTTTCAGCAAGCGTTGACAAGCGTTTACTTTCGCTAATTATAATTTTAACGTATTCTTGCTGTTCGGGGGTTAAATTGTCGTTACCCTTTAAAAGTTCAGCGTAGCCTTTGATAGACACCATAGGCGTTTTAAATTCGTGCGAAAAGGTTGAAATAAAGTCGTTTTTCATAATGGCAACAGAGTTAAGTTGGTCTACCATTTTATTAAAGTTTACAACCATTTCGTTAACGTATGCGTTTTTTGATTTTATTTCAAGTTTAGTAGTAAAGTCGCCGTCGGCAACCTTGCTAAAACTATGGTTTACCGTGTCTACCGTTTTGGTAAGCAAGTTTACTGCAACAATAGTTAAAGGAATTGCTATAACTAAACTACCACCTATAAAAGCCAAAACTAAGCCTACGTTGTAAGTAGTTTCGTTAGTAAGCCCTTCAACCCACTTCATAATAAACGAACCAAGTAAAAGCGCGCCTATCCATATTAATAATATAAGTGGAATAAGCCACCACATTGAACGGGTATATTTACCAAGTTTAATATTTTTAAGTTTTTCAAGCCTATTATTTTTGCTCATTACGAACACCCCTATAACCTACGCCACGCACCGTTTGAACGTCAATTTCACTAAACGGCTCAATTTTGTTACGAATTTTGTTTACGTATACTTTAACGGCGTCTTCTTCGGTATCGCTATCAAAACTCCAAAACTCTTCAAAAAGTTGGCTTTTAGAAAACGATTTTTCTGGATACGATAATAACTTATATAAAATGTTAAATTCTTTTTTTGTAAACGACTCGGTTACCGTGCCGTTTGATACCGTTAACGTGTTATAATCTAATACAACGCTACCTATTATAAGTTTTTGCTCGCTAACCGTTTGCGAACGGCGAAGTACGGCTTTTATACGCATTAAAAGTTCGTCAAAGTCGATAGGTTTTACCATATAATCGTCAACACCTAAACTAAAGCCTTCGGCTTTATCGTGGATACCACCTTTTGCCGTGCAAAGTATAACGGGTATTTTTTTACCGTCGTCACGAAGGGTTTTTACAAGTTCGTAACCACTCATATTAGGCATCATAACGTCGGCAATAATAATGTCAACGTGGGTTTCATAAACTATATTTAAAGCCTCTAAACCGTCGCACGCTAAAAGTACGTTGTAGCCAGCGTTTTTAAGTTTTATTGATATTAATTTGCGAATATTATTTTCATCTTCAGCAATTAAAACGTTAAACATTTTTCACCTTTAAGTATTTTATACTTAATAGTATATAACAAACGCCTTTATTTTGCAAGGCAATTTTCAAAAATAAAAACCGACGCTATATAAAGCGTCGGTTATAAATTATTTAGTTAATATAACTTCTACGTTTAAGGTTTCGCCCTTTATAGGAGGTATTGCTTTAGTTGGGTCAACTTTTACGCCGTTAACCGTAATGCTTTCAATATTGTTGCAACCACATTCATCTTTTTGAATAAAGTGAACGTTATACGTACAACCACGTAAAGTTTTTGTAATAGAACAATCTTTCCAAGACGTTGGAAGTGTTGGTTTAATTAAAAGCCCGTCAAAGTTAGGTTGCATACCGTAAACGAATTTTACAAGCGCGTACATAAACCATTGACCCGCCGCCGTACGCCAGCTTTGACCAGGAGTACCAAATCTGTAACCAGTTTGTTCGCCCATATACGCGTTGAATAATACGTAAGGTTCGCCCACCTTCTTTTCATATTGATGGTGACCTGGTAAAATTTTATGTATGCCTTCTTCAACCTTGTCGTTTCTACCTAAAATACCGTCAACGGCAAGTTTCCAAGCCGATGCGTGAAGGTATACGCCACCGTTTTCGCGAACGCCTACTGAAGGACGGCTCATATCACCGTAGTAAGGTAAGTCTTTAGCGTAAGGAGGTTTACAAATAAGTAAGCCGATATCAACGTTAAGTTCGCGTTCAAGTGCGTCCATAACGATAGTGCATTTTTCTTTATCAAAGTCGGCAAGCACGCTCCAAAGTTGAGGAAGCGCAGTGTGTTTACCTTCTTCACTTTCTTCTGAACCAATTGTAAAGAAATCGTCTGAAATAGCGTAAATGTATCTATCGCCTTCAAAACCGTATTTATTAACGCGTTCTTCCATATCAAAGGCAACTTTTTTAGCAAACTGTTCATCTTCAGTTTTGCCAAGCCACGACGCAATTTCGGCAAGCATTTTAGCAGCACGAACAAGCGCAATTGAAAGCCATACGCTTACGCCTTTGCCTTTTATGCCAACTTTATTCATATTGTCGTTCCAGTCGCCACCCCACGCTTTTACAAGGCCGTAGTGACCTGTAAAGCCGTTTAAGAATGATACTGAACGATAAATATGGTCGTAAACCGTACCAGTTGTGCCGTTATTGAAAGGAACTTCTCTACTTAAGAAAGAAAGGTCGCCAAGTTCTTTAGTGATAGCGTAAACGGTGTAAGTCATCCAAACGGTATTGTCGGCGTAGTTTTTGTCTTGAATAGTACCGTCAAGGAAGGTTCTTGGAGCGTAACCGTTTTCGTATTGATAACTCATTACACGGCAAATTCTATCAGCAGCAAGTTCAGCGTTGAAACACGATAAGCACTCTGTATCGCTCATCATATCACGCATACCGTTGTGACGAACGCGCGCCCATCTTGAACCAAGGTTTGTTTGGTATTTAAGCCAGTCGTTAAACAAATGGTTAAGGTCGTCCCAAGGGGTTTTAATAGAAACGCCAGATAAAACGTCGTCATACTTATCAAGCATTAATTTAAATTCGTTTTCAATGTTATTATAGTCGCATACAGGAATTTTATCGTACGAATCTTCTACACCTACGGTATACCAAATAGACTTTTCTTCACCGGCTTTTAAAGTTACGGTGTTTTCAACTGCAAGACAAATTTTTTCAGCAATACTAATAGAGTTAGTACAACCAAGATTTTCAATCATTGCCTTAGGTAAAAGTTTGTTGCCGTACGTACCGATAAACGCCGTTTTTCTTGTGTCAAAACCCGAAAGTTTTTCGCTTGAAGAAAGATAACCGTATTGCTTTACAGCATCTTCGCTACCAAACGGCATTTTGCCCGTTACAATAGCACAATTTTTTTCTTCATAAAGTCTACCTTCGTCGTTTTCGTAGCCTTGTGGAGTATACTTACAGTCGATAGTAGTTTCAACGTAAGGAACTATTTTAAGGGTAAGTTCTTTATCAGTTTCATTTTTAACGGTTACTTTAAGGTATTCGCGTTTGCCTTCGTTTCCTACAAAGAAGCGACAAGTTGAATGAACGCCGTTTTTAAACACGTTAATATCACTATAACCAGTTGCGTGAACGCAAGAATAATCGTCAAGTGGGTCGTTAATAGGTAACGCCGTTGCTTGCCAGTACGTTTCACCGTTAGAAATGTAAACGGCTCTGTCTTCAACAAGTTTAATACGTCTACCCATATCGTCTTGTGCGAACCCTTGACCAAAACCAACTTGCGACACGAAAGATACGTATTCGTCGTTATAAAAATAGTTATACCAGTTACGTGGTATATCTCTTTCAGTTATAACAAAGTTTTTATTTTCAAAATGCCCATAAGTTTTCATAATGGTCTCCTTTAGTCCTTTTGATATATTCTAACACATTGTGTTAGCGTAGTCAATAAAGGCAGGAATTTTTTTGCATTATTTTACCGTTTTTTTACGCTAAAATTACCACTATTTACGCTACGGGCTTATTTGAAAGTTTTTAAATTAATAAAGTGTTACGCTTTAGCCGTAAACTTTAACGTTTCGTATATTTTTTTAGATGCTAAGCCTATTTTATACTTTTTAAGCGCACTTAACTTTTCATTATATATATTAGCGCTATTTAGCATTTCAACGCACTTTAAATACGCTCCGTTTGCCGTTTTTGTAGATACTGCCATTTTGTATTTCTCAAAAAAGTTTACGTTGGCTTGCTCACACCCTTTTACCACGTTTATTAGCACCATAGGAACGGTTTTTACAAGCGCTTCGGTTACCGACAATCCACCCGGTTTTGTTAGGTCTACGTCGGCACTATCAAGTAGAGTTGGCATATTAGTTACAAAGCCGTAAATTTTTAGGTTTTTGTACTTTTTTATTAAAGGTGTTAACGATTTTTTTAGCCTATTGTTATTTCCACAAACTACCGTAACGGCATAATTTTGCTTGCATTTAATAAGTTTTAGCACCACCTTTTTAATAGGTCCACAACCCATACTGCCCGACGAAATTACCACGTGCTTAGCATTTAACGGAACGTTTAATAGTTTTTTTGCCTCGTTTTTATTTTGGTTAAACTTAAAAGCTTGTTTTACGGGTATGCCCGTTGAGTAAATTTTGGCTTTACTTATGCCGTTATTTATAAATGCGCTTTCAAGTAAAGGGTGAGGAATAAAGTACGCGTCAAACGAGCTGCGTTGCAACCCTGGGGTAAAAGAATAGTCGGTAGTAACGAAAGCCGTTTTTAGTTCAAGGTTGAATTTTTTTATAGCAACGCTAAGCATATACGCTGAAAATATATGAGTGCAAATAACGGTATCGTAATTTTCGCGCAAAATTTCGTTTTTTAAATTATTTACGCCCTTAGATAAAATTTTATAGCCTATAAAATTATCGGTAAATTTGCGTTCGTTTTTTTCGGCAAAATAATACGCTACGGCGTTTAGGGTGGGAAGATATTTGTAAACGAAAGCGTGAATATTGCAAACTATTTTAGAAAATTTTGGCGATATATACGCTAAAGCGTCTTGCACGCAAACAAATTCGTTTTTGCTTTCAAAATATTCGCGTATTCCGTGTGCCGACGAGTTGTGCCCAGCGCCCGTATTACATGATAAAATTAGCGTTTTCATAGATAAATTTTTGACTAATTTTACCACTTTTATTCGGTTAAAATTTTAGCAAAATTTTGTAATTTTTCAATTTTTAAGTATTTTTAATTGTTTTTAGGCGTATTTTATGTTAAACTATTTATAATTTAATACGCGGATGTGGCGGAACTGGCAGACGCGCAGGACTTAGAATCCTGTGGGCAACCGTGCAAGTTCGATTC
>JAGBYC010000041.1 GCA_017628935.1 Clostridia bacterium
GTTTGCCGTTAGCACGTGCAATTTCGCTTTCAACTTTTTGAAGGTCACCGTTTAAACGAACAAGTTCTTATTCATTATCAACAAGTTCGCCACGTGGAATATAAAGTTCAGTTTTATCTTAGATAGCAGAAACTACTTTAACGTTAATTTCATCTTTACTTTCAACGAATTTAACGTTAGTAATATTTGCAAGTTTTTCAATTAAAATTAAAGTTTTTTCAATAAGACGTTTTCTTTCGCTTACTACGTAAAGTTCAAGTTTTTTACTTGGCGCACAACCACTATCTACCCTAATTTGACGTATTGCTTTAATTATGCCCATAACGTATTCGCACGCTTCGGCATCTTTTTTGTACGCAAGTTTTGAGTTATAACGTGGGAAATCGCTTATCATAATACTTCCGTCAGCATTAGGAAGATTTTGATAAATTTCTTCAGTAATAAACGGAATAAACGGATGAAGTAATTTAAGCGTATTTTTTAATACGTAGCAAAGTACTGCTAACGTAGTGTCTTTTTGAGCGCCGTCTTCACCGTATAAAGTAGGTTTAGAAAGTTCAATATACCAGTCGCAGAAATCACTCCAAACGAATTCTTGAAGTTCGCCACAAGCAAGACCTATTTCGTATTTTTCCATATTAACGGTAACTTTTCTAACCGTTTGGTTAAGTTTAGAAATAATCCACTTATCTTGAACGCCAAGTTTACACTCGCTAATATCTTTAATATTTTTACCTTCACAGTTCATTAATACGAAACGTGAAGCGTTCCAAATTTTGTTAATGTAGTTACGGCAACCTTCAAGTTTTTCTTTAGAAAAACGTGTGTCTGAGCCCGGTGCAATACCGTTTAATAAAGCGTAACGAAGCGTGTCAGCGCCGTATTCGTCGATAATTTCAAGTGGGTCGATACCGTTACCTAACGACTTACTCATTTTTCTACCTTGAGCGTCACGTACTAAACCGTGAATTAACACGTCTTTAAACGGAATTCTATTCATATGCTCTAAGCCAGAGAAAATCATTCTAGCAACCCAGAAGAAAATAATATCGTAAGCAGTTACTAAAACGTCAGTTGGGTAGAAATATTTAAGGTCGTTAGTTAATTCAGGATAACCTAAGGTGCTGAACGGCCAAAGTGCTGAACTGAACCAAGTATCTAAAACGTCTTCGTCTTGACGAACGTTTTTACTATTACATTTAGGACAAACTGTAATATCTTGTTTAGAAACGGTCATTTCGCCACAATCGTCACAATAGAAAGCAGGAATTCTATGACCCCACCAAAGTTGACGTGAAATACACCAGTCTTTAATATTAGTCATCCAGTTGTAGTAAATTTTTGTAAAACGGTCTGGATTAAACTTAATGCTCTTTTTTCTAACAACGTCAATTGCAGGTTTTGCAAGTGGTTCCATTTTAACGAACCATTGTTTAGAAATAATAGGTTCAACGCTATTATGACAACGGTAGCACTTACCTACGTTATGAGTATAGTCTTCAGTTTTAACTAAAGCACCTAAACTTTGTAAATCTTCAACTATTGCTTTACGACAAGCAAAACGGTCTAATCCACAGTATTTGCCTGCTTCTTCGTTCATAGTGCCGTCGTCGTTCATAGTACGAATTACAGGAAGATTATGGCGTAAACCAACTTCAAAGTCGTTAGGGTCGTGCGCTGGAGTGATTTTAACTGCGCCAGTACCAAAATCCATTTCAACGTATTCGTCAAATACGATAGGAATTTCACGGTTAACGATAGGTAAAATAAGCATTTTGCCTTCCATCCCTTCGTATCTAACGTCTTTAGGGTTAACGGCAACGGCAGTATCGCCAAGCACCGTTTCAGGACGCGTAGTTGCTACGGTAACGTATTTATCTTCGCCTTTTACTTGGTAACGAATATGCCATAAATGTGATGCTTCTTCGCTATATTCAACTTCAGCGTCAGAAAGCGCAGTTTTACAAATAGGACACCAGTTAATAATACGTTTACCTTGGTAAATTAAGCCCTTTTCGTATAAATTAACGAAAACTTCTTTAACTGCTTTATTGAACTTTTCGTCCATAGTAAACGCTAAACGCGACCAGTCACATGAAGAACCTAAACTTTTAAGTTGTTCAA
>JAGBYC010000042.1 GCA_017628935.1 Clostridia bacterium
CTAACAAAGCATTCTTAAAAACAACATATTTTTAAAGTACAGTTAACACTTTTTATTCTTACACTACATTTACATTTATTTGTGTTTTAGTAGCAAAAAATGTTTAAATGTGATTTACAAATTCTTAAATTTATATTAATAACAAAGTTTAAATTCTTAAAAATAGTTTAAAGCATTAAAAACAAGTTAGTTTTCTGTTTTTTCAGCCTTAACAACAACTTGTTTACCGTCGTAGTAACCGCATTTAGCACATACACGGTGTGGTTGTTTCATTTCGTGACAGTGTGGGCAATCAACTAAAGTAGGAACTTTTACTTTATAGTTGCTTGCAAATCTTGTATTACCTTGTTTTTTAGAAACTTTATGCTTAGGAACTGCCATTTTTCAACACCTCTCTTTTAATTTTCGCATTTGCAATTTTCTTTATTTAAATTGCTACCGCAAGTGGTACATAAACACTTGCAATTTTCACTACACAATATTTGCGTAGGAAGATTAGTTAATATAACGTCGTTAACAGCGTCGGTTAAATCGATTACGCCACTTTTGTAAACGTAGTCGAACTCGCCAGCGTCAAACCTAACGAACTTAATTTCGCAACTTTCTTTAAAGTTATATATTGCAGTATCTAAACACCTTGCGCATTCACCAACAATAGCGCATTCGACAGTTAAATCAACGTAAACGTCGTCTGTGTGAAGTTCCAGAGTGCCGTAAACGGAAATTTGGTCGCACGAAGCGGAGTTTAATGATTCTAAAATATTAACTTTAGGTTTATAGCAAAACTCAAATTCAGTTTCAGTTAAACCACTGTATTTTAATTTTCTAACGTCAATATTCATTTTAACCTAAAAAATTATACAATATTAAACGCTTATTGTCAACTAATAATAGGCGCTTAACTAATAAATTTTACTTATTTATTAAATGCAAGCGCTAACGTATCGCGTGCAATAACAAGTTCTTCGTTTGTAGGAATTACAAGCACTTTAACCTTACCGTTTGCACCTGTAATATCACGAATACTACCGTCGTTTGGCATAGCGTTTAATTCTTCGTTAATTTCAATACCTAAGAATTCTAAACCATCAACTATTTCTTTACGCATTTTACCGTCGTTTTCGCCAAGACCTGCAGTAAATACTAAACAGTCTACCCCACCTAAAACGGCAGCGTAAGTACCGATATATTTTTTAACAGAATAAGCGAAAATATCAAGTGCTAATGCGGCACGTTTATTGCCTTCAACGGCTGCGTTACGAATACTTCTAAAGTCAGAAGATACGCCACTTACACCTAAAACGCCTGATTTTTTATTTAAGTAGTTGATAGTTTCTGCTAAAGTCATACCCGACTTTTTAGCCAAAAATTCAATGATAGCAGGGTCAAGTTCACCACTTCTTGTACCCATAGGAACACCACCAAGTGGAGTGAAACTCATACTTGTATCAACGCACTTACCGTCTTTAACGGCGCTCATTGAAGAACCGTTACCTAAGTGACAAGTGATAATTTTAGAAGGTTTACCTTCTAAACCTAAATATTTAATTGCTTCGCCAGAAACGAAACGGTGACTTGTGCCGTGGAAACCGTAACGGCGAATTCTATAATCTTTATAAGCGTCATACGGTAAACCAAAAATATACGCTTTTTCAGGCATAGTTGAGTGGAAAGTTGTATCAAACACAAGCACCATAGGGGTGTTTGGCATAACTTCTTTACACGCTTTAACACCAGCAATATTAGGAATTTGGTGAAGTGGGCCAAGTTCAGCGTTGCCTAAGCACTTTTCAATATTTTCGTCAGTTGCCAAGGCTGGACCGTTAAAGTCTTCACCACTGTGAAGAACACGGTGACCTACTGCGTCAATTTCATCCATTGAACTTAAAACGCCGTATTCTTTATTGATAAGCGCTTGTAAAACAAGTTCAATTGCTTCTTGGTGAGTTGGCATATCTTGTTTAATTTCAGTAGTTTTACCGTTTGCTTTATGAGTTAAAAGCGAATCTTCAATACCAATGCGTTCACAAATACCTTTTGCAATAACGCCTTCAGTATCCATATCGATAAGTTGATATTTAAGTGACGAACTACCTGCGTTAATAACTAAAATTTTCATAAAAACTCCTTATTCTGCTTGTAAAGCTGTAATGGCTACTACTGCAACGATATCATCTGCGCTACAACCACGCGATAAATCGTTAATAGGTTTTGCTAAGCCTTGACAAATAGGACCAACTGCCATAAAACCACCTAAACGTTCAGTGTTTTTATAGTTGCTGTTACCAGCGTCAAGGTCTGGGAATACAAGTACGTTTGCGTGACCTGCAACAGTTGAACCTGGGGCTTTGCTTTGGCCGATTTCAGGAACGATAGCAGCGTCGAACTGTAATTCGCCATCTGCATTAAATTCAGGGGCAATTTCTTTAAATAACTTAACTGCCTCGCTAACCTTTGTTACGTCGGCGTGTTTTGCACTACCCTTACTTGAGTGAGAAATGAACGCAATGCGTGGTTCAATACCTGCAATTTGTTTAGCCGATTTAGCAGAAGATAAAGCAATATAAGCAAGTTCTTCACTATTAGGGTTTTGGTTAAGACCACAGTCAGCGTAAATATAGCAACCGTCTTCACAATATTTATTACCATATTCTGGGGCAATCATTAAAAAGTACGCTGATACCATTTTTTCACCCGGTGCAGTTTTAATTACTTGTAAACCTGGGCGAAGAGTGTTTGCCGTTGAGTGGCAAGCACCAGAAACCATACCGTCAACGTCGCCTGCTTTAAGCATAAGCGCGCCGTACATAGTATAATCTTTTAAAATAGATGCTTTAGCGTCTTCTACCGTAGCGTATTCAGGCATACCTGTTTTTTTATTGATTTTGCCTTCGCGAATTTTGAAAAGCATTTCAGCATATTCGTTAGTTTTTTCATAAGTAACGGGGTCGATTACCGTAACGCCAGTAAGTTCGTTACCACCGTTAAGGGCTTTAACGTCATTTTCATTACCAAGTAAAACGATTTTTGCAATACCTTGTTTTACAGTTTCAACTGCTGCTAAAACAACGCGCTTATCTTCACCTTCAGGAAGAACAACCGTTTTATTAAGGGCTGACGCTTTTTGTTTAATTTCAGCTAAAATATTTTTCATATTAACGCTCCTTAAAATTTAAATTTTTGGTAGACTAATTTTAAAAATTATAGTACAATAATAGTAACTATTATTGCATACGAGTTTATTATACACCCTTTTTTTAAAAAAGTAAATAAATATATTAAAGGAATTGCATTTATTTTGAAAATTGTAACTGCCGTTTGCGAATATAACCCTTTTCATAACGGGCACGCAACACATTTAAACTACATAAACGATACGCTTAAACCTGATTACACGGTGGTTATTTTAAGTGGTAACTTTACTCAGCGTGGCGAACCTTCGGTGGTTGATAAGTATACGCGCGCCGTTTGGGCTATTAAGGCTGGCGCTGACGCAGTTATTGAACTTCCTACCGTGTTTGCAACTTCTACTGCAGAACTTTTTGGTAGTGGCGCTATTAAACTTATAAACGCGCTTCCTTTTAATAAAGAAATTTGCTTTGGCGCTGAAAACGATAACGTTGAAGGGCTTATAAATTTAGCAAAATTTATGCTTGACGAAACGCCTGAATTTAAGCAAATTTTGAAAGGCGAACTTGATAAAGGCGAACCACTTTTAAAAGCACGCATTACTGCTTTAAAAGAAACGTTGGGCGATAAAATCGACACGTCGTTTTTAGATAGCCCTAATAATATTTTAGGTTTAGAATACGTTAAAGCAATATTAAAAAATAATTACGATATTAAAATAAACGCCTTAAGGCGTTTAGGTTCTGGGTATAACGACGATAAGTTAAACGCTAACCTTTCTTCTGCATTAGCAATTAGAAAGGCTATTGAAAACGGCACGGCTATTGACGGAAACATTCCATCTTACGTATTAAACGACTTGCCTACACACCTACCTAACGTTGATAAAGAAATTTATTATTCTATTTTAACAAGCAGTTTATTAGATATTAAATCAACGCTTGAGTGCGCCGAGGGGCTTGAAAACAAAATTAAAACTTTAAGCCGTGAATGTACTAACGTTGAAGATATTTTAGCACGCTTAAAAACAAAACGATACACTGACGCAAGGCTTCGTAGAATTTTACTTGCAACTATGCTTAAAATTAGTGGCAATTTTATAAAAGAGTGTTTAAATAGCGACCTTTACCTAAAAGTTTTAGCCATTAACAAAAATAAGCCTGAAATTTTATCAGTATTATCTAACTCTAAATACCCTATAATTACTAGAAAAAGTGATGCAAAAAATTTAACTGGCACGGCGCTTAAATGCTTTGAAAAAGACGTTTTAGCAAGTGATATTTACACGGGTGCAACGGGTAAAAAACTTAACGAATTTGATATGAAAATTGTATAAAAATCCCCCTATTAGCAAATACTTAAATAGGAGGATTTTTTATATGAACGATATGAACTGTAAAGTAAAATGTAACGTTTGTGAATGTATTCATAACGCTTGCGAAAACAATTGTTGTAAACTTTCGTGCATTGAAATTACGCACGAAAAAACTGGCGACGACGTAGTTGCTACTCCACATTTTTGCAAAAGTTTTTGTAAAAGATAAAAAAAGGGCTATCCAAACGGATAGCCTATTTTATTTAATTTTATTAAATAATACCGTCTTTTTCGCAGTAGATACAACGGTAAATTTTGTTTTCTTTATCTACAACTTTAAATACGTGAGGAAGTTCTTGTTCAGTTGCAGTAATACAACTTGGGTTTAAGCACTTAACTTCGTCTGTAACGTAGTTGTTATCATTACTTACAATTCCTTCAACGCCGTTTTTAGCATCATCTAAAAGTTTTAAAATAAGCGCCATACGCATAAGTTTACCGTTATCAACTTGCTTAAAGTAGCAAGCGCGCTTATCGTCGTCAATTTTAACGCTAATTTCGTTAACGCGTGGTAACGGATGAAGAATTGACATATCTTCTTTAGCAGTTACTAATTTATCAGGTGTTAAAATATAACTGTCTTTTAAACGGTTGTATTCGTTAATATCAGCAAAACGTTCTTGTTGAACGCGCGTCATATACAATACGTCAAGTTCGCTAATGCTATCTTCAAGCGACGTAGTTTCAGTATATTGCATATTAAATTTATCTAAAACTTCTTCTTTAACGTAGGTAGGAACTTTAAGTTCGTTTGGCGAAATTAAAACTATTTTAATGCCAGTATATCTTGCAAGCGCGTTGATAAGTGAGTGCACCGTTCTACCGTACTTTAAATCGCCACAAAAACCGACCGTTAAGTTGTTAAGTCTGCCGTGTTCACGGTAGATAGTTAAAAGGTCGGCAAGAGTTTGCGTTGGGTGGCAGTGTCCACCGTCGCCAGCATTAATTACTGGAATAGACGCGTTTTTGCTTGCTACGTAAGGCGCGCCTTCTTTAGGGTGACGCATAGCGATAATATCGGCGTAGCAACTAATAACTTTAGCAGTATCGGCAACGCTTTCACCTTTTGACGCTGATGAACTTGACGCCGACGAAAAACCTATAACTTGACCACCTAAACGAAGCATTGCAGTTTCAAAACTTAAACGCGTTCTTGTAGACGGTTCAAAAAATAACGTTGCTAAAATTTTACCTTTGCACTTTTCAGAATACGCTTCAGGGTTTTTAATAATATCTAAGGCAGTTTTAATAAGCCCGTCGATTTCTTCAGTTGTTAAATCAACTATATCAATAACACTTCTCATAATTAACCTTTTATCCAGCTTTCATCTGATGGATTATTTCTAAATTTAATAAGACGTTCAACGTCTTCAGGTTTAATATAGCCTTCTTCAGCAGCAACTACTGCAATAGTATCAAAATCAGTTAAAGATACGTTTTTAACGTTTGCTTCGGCTAAACGGTCTAAACCTTTTTTCATACCGTAAGTAAATATGCTTACGATACCTAAAACTTCAGCCCCTGCTTCACGAAGAACGTTAACTACTTCAATACAACTACCGCCAGTAGAAATAAGGTCTTCAACAACAACTACTTTTTGACCCTTTTCAAGCTTGCCTTCAATTTGGTTTTGTCTGCCGTGGTCTTTAGCGCCAGAACGAACGTAACCCATAGGTAAGTTTAAAATATGGCCGGTAATAGCAGCGTGCGCAATACCTGCAGTTGACGTACCCATTAACACTTCAACTTCTGGGTAGTTTTGTTTAATTAAAGTTGCTAAACCGTTTTCAACGTCAGTTCTAACTTTAACATTAGTTAAAGTTAAACGGTTATCACAATACACTGGGCTTTTAATACCACTTGCCCAAGTAAACGGTTCTTCAGGACGGAAGAACACTGCTTTGATAGAAAGTAAGTCTTTAGCAATAAGTTTTTTCATAATTTACCTCTTTATATTAACCGATGAATTCTTCTACGCATTGTTCGTAGGCTTTAACAGGGTCTACGGCAGCAGTAATAGGTCTACCTACTACGATATAGTCTGAACCTAATTCTTTTGCTTTAGCAGGAGTTGTTACACGCTTTTGGTCACCTATTTCGCCACCTGCAAAACGAACGCCTGGCGTAACGGTAATAAAGTTTTTGC
>JAGBYC010000043.1 GCA_017628935.1 Clostridia bacterium
AGTACCAGGAATACAAACAACGTTTAAACCACAGTTGTCAGATAAATCTTTAGCACCACGGAAAGAACCGTCACCACAGATAACAATTAAACTATCAATACCGTACGCCATAAGCGTATCTGCTGCTTGGCGTTGGAATTCAACTTCGTTAAATTCAGGGCATCTTGCAGTTTTTAAAATTGTACCACCACGGTGGATAGTATCAGAAACTGAACGGCTATTTAATCTTGTAATGTGGTTTTTTAATAAACCAACGTAACCGCGTTCTACCCCGTAAATATCTATATCGTTGTAAATAGCGTAACGAACGCAAGCCCTAACGGCAGCATTCATGCCAGGAGCGTCGCCACCACTAGTTAAAATTGCAACTTTTTTCATAAATTTCTCCTACTAAGTAAAGCCTATAACTTATTTTATCACAATCTATTAAATTATACTACTGTTTTTCAAAAAAAACAATATCTTTCACGTCAAGAATTGACTGTAATTCGTTAATTAAACCCTTACAATTTCTAATTTTTTGAGAAACTAAAAATTTCTTACCGTTTTTCTTAATAATTACGGTTACGTCACCTGGGTAGGCTTCTAAAATATCTAAAATTTCACTTTCGTCTTCTTCAGTAATGGTAAGCCCTAAATACTGTTCTTTTTTAGGTTCAACTACTTGTGGTTTGCGTGAACGATAATAACCGTTTTTATTGCCGTTATCGTCGTCTTCTTCACCGTATTTAGAAATTTTATCAATAGTAACGCTTGGTTCTCTACCTTCACGAATTTGTAATCTACCCGTAATTTTAACAACGCTTTCAAGTTCAATTTTGTTTGCAAAGCGTTCATAAATTTTAGGGAATAAAACGCATTCAATACTACCGTATAAATCTTCAACGTTAAGTATTGCCATCGACGAGCCTGACTTAGTTACAACCTTTTTAAAGTCGGTAATAATACCACCCATTTCAACTTGCATACCGTCAGTTACGTCAACGTAAGTTTCAACTCCGTCTTCATCAGTTTCTTTATTTAAAAGTTTAATTGTTGAGAAAGAGTATTTTTTAAATTCTTGTTCGTAGTTAGTAAGTGGGTGGCCAGTAACGTACACGCCTACTACGTTCTTTTCATAAGAAAGTTTAGTTTTATTATCGTATTCAGGAAGGTCAGGATATTTAACCACGATATCTTCACTTTCACCTAAAAGTTCAAAAATACTAATAATGCCACTATCTTTTTCTTTTTGCATTGATTGTGCTTTGTCTAAAACTTCTTCATACACGGCAATTAAACGGCTACGATATACTTTAAAGCAGTCGAAAGCACCGGCATAAATTAAGTTTTCAACTAAACGCTTATTAACGTGTTTTACACAACGCTTGCAGAAGTCTTCAAACGATACGAATTTACCGTTAGCGTCACGCTCAGCAATAATTTCGTCAATAACTGAAATACCAACGCCCTTAACTGCCGATAACCCGTAACGAATTTTACCGTCTTTTACTGAGAAAAGCGTTTTACTTTCGTTAATATCAGGTTGAAGAACAGGAATATTTTCTTCTTTGGCGTAAGAAACATAGTTTCTTATTTCGTCAATATTAGTGATACGGTTGTTAAGTACTGCCGTTAAAAATTCTGGACGGTAGTAACATTTTAAATACGCTGTTTGGTACGTTACAAGCGAATATGCCGCCGCGTGCGACTTGTTAAAGGCGTATTTAGCAAAGTCTTTCATTTCAGCCCAAACTTGCTTAGCAACGTTTTCAGGAACGCCACGCTTTAAGCAACCGTCAATAGCGCGCGAAATAACTTTACCGTTTTTATCAACTTGTTCAGGTTTACCATGGATAAAGGTAACTTCTTCCTTTTCCATATCTTTAACCTTCTTTTTACCCATCATACGACGTACGTTATCGGCTTGACCTAAGGTATAACCTGCTAAGTCTTGAACGATTCTCATAACTTGTTCTTGGTAAACGATACAGCCGTAAGTTGATTTTAAAATAGGCTCTAAAAGTGGGTGTGCGTATTTAATTTTTTCAGGGTTATGCTTATAGTCGATAAACTTGCCTATCGAATCCATAGGGCCCGGACGATAAAGCGACACGGCCGCAACGATATCTTCTAAACAAGTTGGTTTTAATCGTGACAAGAAGTCTTTAAACCCACTTGATTCAATTTGGAAAATTGCAGTTGTATTACCAGACGAAATAAGTTCGAAAACGCCAGCATCGTCGTAACCGTTTCTATCAAAAACAACGTCAACGCCGTGATTTTCTTTAACGTATTCTTGCGCCATTTTAATATCGGATAAGTTTCGTAAACCTAAAAAGTCCATCTTTAAAAAGCCAAGATGTTCAAGTTCTACACCCGTATATTGAGTGGTAATATCTTCACCGTTACGTGATAACGGCATATGCTTATCTAATACGTCGTGACCGATAATAACGCCACACGCGTGCGTACTTGACTGGCGCGGCATATCCTCAAGTTTCATAGCAACGTCGATAACGCGCTTAACTTCGTCACTATCACGATACATTTCAACAAGTTCAGGCACAGAATAATCAACGCCAGAACCGTCGTTATAAAAACCAAATACCTTTTCTAAAATGTTAGGACGCTTAATTTCTAAAGTAACGCCGTGCTTAACAACTTTATTTGGTATTGCTTTAGTAATTTTATCCATTTCAGCGTACGGAACGTTAAGCGCACGGCCAACGTCTTTAACGGCGTTTTTAGCCGCCATCGTACCGAAAGTGATAATTTTTGCAACGGTATCTTCACCGTATTTTTTACGAACGTATTCAATAACTTCTTGACGGCGTGCATCTTCAAAGTCAACGTCAAAGTCTGGCGCTGATACACGTTCGCTATTTAAAAAACGTTCAAAGTAAAGGTCGTATTTAAGTGGGTCAATATCAGTAATACCTATAAGGTATGCAACCATCGAACCGGCACCAGAACCACGGCCTGGACCTACTGAAATACCCATTTTACGCGCAGCATTAATATAGTCCCAAACTATTAAGTAGTATTCGATAAAGCCTTGCTTTTCGATTACTGAAAGTTCCATTTTAACACGTTCGTCAATTTCTTTAGTACGAACGCCACCACACTTTTCTTCAATACCTTTATCAATAAGTTTATTGATGTAAGTAACGGGGTCGTCGCCCGTGTCAGGTACGTAGCGTGGAAATTTATATCTGCCGTATTCAAATGTAAAATCGCACTTATTAGCAATTTCTAAAGTTGTTGCAAGCGCGTCTTCATCGTCAGGAAGAACTTCAATCATTTCGTCGTACGATTTTAAGTAAAATTCATCACACGGCATTTTCATACGATTAGGAGTATCTATTTTATTACCCGTTTGAACGCACATTAAAACGTCGTGCACGTCTGCATCGTTTTTATTAATGTAGTGAACGTCGTTAGTAGCAACGGTTTTTACGCCGTATTTTTTAGCGTATACGCGAAGATATGAGTTTACTAAAATTTGTTCTTCTAAACCGTGATTTTGAAGTTCTAAATAAAAATCATCACCAAATAAACGCTTAAAGAAAACTACTAATTCTTCGGCTTTTTTATAGTCGCCACGCAAAATGGCTTGTGGAATATCGCCACCAACACACGCAGATAAGCAAATTAAACCGTCGTGATACTTTTCTAAAATATCAAGGTCGATACGTGGCTTATAGTAAAATCCGTCACGAAATGCAATAGCGTTAAGTTTTGATAAAGTTTTATAGCCTTCTTCGTTTTTTGCAAGTAAAACTAAGTGCCTACGGTCTTTATATCCACCTTCAGCGTCGTCAGTTTTAACCTTACCACGAACGTTGATATCGTCGCACACGTAAAATTCGGTACCTATAATTGGCTTGATACCTACGTTTTTACAAGCATCGTGAAAAGCAACAGCACCGTACATATTGCCGTGGTCTGTCATAGCAATAGCAGGCATACCAAGTTCTTTGGCGCGTTTCACAACTTTTGAAATATTTGCCATACCGTCTAATAACGAATATTCAGTATGGAGATGGAGATGTACGAATTCTTTCATTTTTATCCTATAAAATCAACTAAAATAGTGTTTTGTACGTATAAATACTCGTCTTTTATTTTTACGTTTTGCCCTACCACTTCTAAGTATGGGCGATTTTTATTGATAGCGTCTTTAAAATCGTTTTTAAATAACGTACCAAACGTTTTTTTATAATCAGCTAAATTGATGCCGTCGCTAGTTCTTAATGCAAGCATAACGTACTCGCCTTTAGCATCGTCGTTTTCAACAACTTCAGAGAATACTTCGGCAACTTTGTTGTTTAATATACAATGCACGTATTCATCAATTTTTTCTGTGTTAGTAAAGCGTCTGCCGTCAATAAACGACGATGCACCTACACCAAAACCTATGTATTCGCCACGCTTCCAGTAATTAAGGTTATGTTTTGAACGGTAACCGTCTTTTGAAAAGTTAGACACTTCGTAACGGTTATAACCTTTTTGTTTTAAATAATTTACTGAAAAATCGTAAATATCGGCAACCTCGTCTTCACTTGGCAATTCGCCGTTTAAGTATTTCGTGTACATAGGCGTTCCGTCTTCAGACTTTAAAGCGTAAAGAGAAATATGGTTAACGCCCTTTTTTGACGTTGCCAAGTCAATGCTATTTTTAACGTCGACTTCACTTTCGTTAGGTAAGCCTATCATAACGTCAACCGATAAGTTATAGTCGCTTAAAAGTTCTAAAGCGTCTTCAAATTCTTTTTTAGTATGAATACGGTTAAGCGAACGCAAACTTTCGTCGTTAGCAGTTTGTAAACCTATGCTAAAACGGTTAATGCCTGCCATTTTGTAAACTTTAAGTTTTTCTTCGGTAATTGTTCCTGGGTTAACCTCTAAAGTAACTTCGGCATTAGGTTTTACACTAAAAAGTTTTGAAATTTGTTTCATTGCGCCGTAAATGAATTTAGGGTCAACGTAACTTGGCGTACCACCACCAAAATAGATGGTGTCAAAAGTAACGTTTTTAAGCGTTTCACTTCTACCTTTCATTTCTTTATAAAGGCACGCAAAATACGCCTCTGCCTTACCTATTTCGCGTGGGTAAGAAGCAAAGTCGCAATAAGTGCATTTACTTTTACAAAATGGTACGTGAACGTAAATTCCCGGCATAATTACTCCTATTTTTTATCAGAACTATCGATTTTAAGTATCGACATAAACGCCTCAGACGGTATTTCAACCGAACCTAACTGGCGCATTTTCTTTTTGCCTTCTTTTTGTTTTTCTAAAAGTTTCTTTTTACGGGTAATATCACCACCGTAACATTTTGCTAAAACGTCTTTTCTAAGCGCTTTAACAGTTTCACGCGCGATAATTTTACCACCAACTGCCGCTTGAATAGGTATTTCAAACATTTGGCGTGGAATAACGTCTTTAAGTTTTTCGGCAATTGCTCTACCCCTTGCATACGCCTTGTCTTTATGAACGATAAGAGAAAGCGCGTCGCAAACGTCACCGTTTAAAAGCATATCAAGTTTAACAAGTTCAGACTTTTTGTAACCGTCAAGTTCATAGTCGAACGACGCGTACCCACGCGTGCGTGATTTTAAGCCGTCAAAAAAGTCGAAAACTATTTCGTTAAGAGGTAAAAGATAGTGCATTCTTACACGCTTATCGTCAATATATTCCATATCAACGAAGGTGCAACGCTTTTCTTGGCAAAGTTCCATTATTGCGCCAACGTACTCTGGTGGAGTATAAACGTTTGCTTTAATAACGGGTTCTTCCATATAATCAATTTCAGTTGCAGGTGGCAACTTTGACGGATTTTCAACGGTTAACGTAACCCCGTCGGTACGGTGAACGATATAAGAAACGCTTGGAGCAGTAGTTATAATATCTAAACCAAACTCACGCTCTAACCTTTCTTGAATAATTTCCATATGAAGTAAACCTAAAAAGCCACATCTAAAACCATAGCCTAAGGCAACTGAATTGTCTGGCTCGAAAGTTAAAGCCGCGTCGTTAAGTTTAAGTTTTAAAAGCGCTTCTTTAAGGTCGTTAAATTTAGAACCGTCTAACGGATAAATACCACTAAACACAACGGGTTGCGCTTTTTTATAACCAGGTAAAGGTTCGCTGATAGGGTTTGCAACGTCGTAAACAGTATCGCCTACTTCAATATCGCTAATTGATTTAATTGACGCCGCAATATAACCAACTTCGCCAGACGTAAGTGAATTTTTAGCACGAAGTTCTGGATTGAACGTGCCAACTTCAACAACGTCGAAAGTTTTATCAGACATAAACGTTTTAATTTTAGTTCCTTGTTTAATTTCACCGTCAAAAACTCTAACGAATAAAATTACACCACGGAAGTTGTCGTAATAACTGTCGAAAATAAGTGCTTTAAGGGGCGCTTCGTCGTCACCTTGAGGTGCAGGAATTTCAGTTACAATTTTCTCTAAAACGTCGCCGATATTTAAGCCGTTTTTAGCCGAAATTTTAGGCGCGTTTGTGCCGTCAAGCCCGATAACGTCTTCAATTTCTTTTGCAGTTGCATCTGGGTCGGCTGATAAAAGGTCAACTTTGTTAATAACAGGCATAATTTCAAGGTTGCTATCAAGCGCTAAGTAAACGTTAGCAAGTGTTTGCGCTTGTATACCTTGCGATGCGTCAACTATTAAAATTGCACCTTCGCACGCCTTTAAACTACGCGAAACTTCGTAGGTAAAGTCTACGTGGCCAGGGGTATC
>JAGBYC010000044.1 GCA_017628935.1 Clostridia bacterium
GCCTTCTTCAATTGTGGTTATTTTTGACATAATTTAACCCCTTAAAATTTTAAAATAAACATCAAAACTGCCTATTTATCGTGCAAATTATAACATACATATTTTAAATAGTCAATACCTTTTAAAAACTATACTACGCTTTTTACAGTATATAAAAACCTTGTTTTTTTAAACAAGGTTTTGGTGCGGGAGATGAGATTTGAACTCACACGGTTGCCCATAGGCGTCTGAAACCTACGCGTCTGCCATTCCGCCACCCCCACGCATAAAACGGCAGTTGCCGTCTATTAGTCTTTAATTTTAAAACCACGTTCGTAAAGCCACGATATAGACATTTCTAACCATTTAACGTAGTCGCTACTAATTTCTAATTTTTGATAGTAAAAATCGCCGTAAACTTCGGAAGTGCCAAGCGATAAACCGTGAGGACCTTTTTCAAAAATATGAAGTTCATACGGAACGCCTATACTTTCGTACGCGTCGGCTAAAACTTTGCTGTTTTTAACTGGAACAGACGGGTCGTTTTCAGTATGAAAAATAAATACAGGCGCACTATTTAACTTAACGCATTTTTCAATAGAAAGCGAACGCTTTAATTCTTCGTTATCGCCACAAAGGTTACTAAAAGTACCTTCGTGCGTTTTTTCAATGCACTTACTAATAACTGGATACCCTAAAAGTATCGCGTCTGGACGGCAAAGGTTTGCCCTTTCTTTAAGGGCGTTTACTACGACGTTGCTATCAAACAAATTACCTACGCTTGCGCAAAGGTGTCCACCGGCAGAAAAGCCTATACAAGCAATATTGTCAGCGTTAACGCCTAACTGTTTAGCGTTTTCACGAATATACGCAACAGCCATACAGCCCTCAATTAAAGCCGTTGGATATTTTGCAGGATAAATAGCGTATTGTAAAGTAAACGCGTTGTAATCGTTAGCGTAAAACTTAATTGCTACAACTTCATTTTCACGGTCGCTACGAAAACTATACGCGCCACCCGGCATAACAACCATAGCAGGATACGTGCGATTTAAGTTGATTTCAGGCGAATTTTCGTGCAAATAACAATTTAAATACCCCTCACCGTGCTCTGGACGGATTAAACCAAAATATTTATAAAGGTCAACTTTAGTAATTTTCATACGTTAAATTCCTAATTATTCGCTTACGCTTGCAACAAGCCTATTTATCTTCATTCCTTGTGATACGAATTTTTGCTCGTATTCGGTGGCGATATTGCCGTCTAAATACTCACTATTATAAAGGTCACGCGTTACGCAAGTTACGTCAAAGCCGTTTTCGGCAAGCGAATTAACGCTGTATTCAAAAAAGCCGTTGTTATCAGTTTTAAGATATATTTTTGCGCCCTTTTTCATAACGTTTTTATAAATATTTAAAAAGTATTTATAAGTTAAACGGTGATTTTCATATTGTTTTTTAGGATACGGGCAAGAAAAGTTTAAGTAAATTCCACTAATAGTATCGCTACTTAAATAAAACTGCAACAACTCTGCACCCATATTGAAAAATCTAACGTTAGGTAAATTTTTACGCTTAGCCATTTCGCCAGCCATAACTATAACGTTTTCTAAAACTTCAACGCCTATATAATTAACGTTAGGATTTTTGATAGCCGTTTCAGTAATAAACGTGCCCTTACCACAGCCTATTTCTAAGCACACGGGGTTATCGTTACCAAAAATTTCGGCTAAATTAAGTATGTTATACCTTTCGCTTTCAGGAAGACGAAAACGCTTAGTGCTTTCACTTAAAATTATGTAATCTTTAACGTTTTCAAGCCTTGACGAAAGGTTCTTTTTTTTACGCATTCTCATAATAACACCAAATTAAATAAACTCGTCAGTTTTGCCGTAGCCGTAACTTTGAAGCAAACTTTCTTTATCACGCCAGCCTTCTTTAACTTTAACAAAGGTAGTTAAAAACACCTTTTTGCCAAGGAATTTTTCCATACTTTCACGCGCGAAAGAACTAACTTCTTTAATTTTTGCGCCTTGCTTACCTATTAAAATAGATTTGTGGTTTTGCTTTTCACAAATAATATCAAGGTTAATTTCGTAAACGCCCGAATCGTTAAGTTCAAATTCGTTTATAACTATGGCTACGCCGTGAGGAATTTCTTTATCAAACTTAAGCAAAATTTTTTCACGCATTATTTCGGCAATCATAAATTTTTCTGACTTATCAGAAACAACGTTTTTATCAAAAATTTCGCTACCGGTAGGCAAGTAATTTACTATTAAATTAGTAAGTTCTTTTACGTTGCGCCCCTTTCTTGCAGAAATAGGTATAATTTCACTAACCCCGTCAATTTCAGCAATTTTTGTAAGCGCTAAAGGTATATTTTCTTTTTGCATAATGTCTATTTTAGACATTGCTACAATTACCGGCGCGTTACCTATAACGCTTTTTAAAAGGTCTAAGTCTTCGTCGCTAACGCCACTATGACAGTCCATTACAAACAATACAACGTCAACGTCTTTAGCAGTTTGACGTGCCGTTTTTTGCATTTTTTTATTAAGTTCGGTTCTTGCTTTGTAAAAACCTGGCGTATCTTCAAACACAATTTGATAGTTATTAGTAGTTAAAACGCCTAAAATTCTATCACGCGTTGTTTGTGGTTTTGGTGAAACGATAGCCACCTTTTCGCCTACAAGAACGTTTATTAAAGTTGATTTACCCGCGTTGGCTCTACCAACTACGGCAACCGTACCACTTTTCATCTAAGTACCTTTATTCCTTGCATAATTTCTTCTTCTAACGCGCGCATTTCAGCCTTTTCGCCATCTACCATATGGTCGTACCCCATAAGATGAAGTAAACCGTGGCAAATTAAATAAGTAATTTCACGCGTTACCGTGTGCCCGTATTCTTCGGCTTGTTCGCTTGCCCTTTTTTCGCAAACGGCAATACTACCGATAAATACGTTTTTACCATCTTCAGTTAAATCAAGTGGAAAATCTTTAGCGCGTACAACCTTGCCTTTAATACCGTCAAGGGTAGGAAACGACAATACGTCAGTTACCTTATCAACACCCCTATACTCACGATTAAGACGCTGTATTTCTTTTTCATCAACGTATGAAAGTTCTGCTAAAAGCCCTTCTTCTTGCCCTAAAACTTCGTATAATTTTTTTGAAAGTTTTAAAAGGTCAACGTCGGCACGCTTGTCACCTGACACTATAAGTTTTTTAGCCATTTTTACCGCCCATTTTAAGTTTAGGATATTTAACGCGTTCGTGGTATACACCTGCTAAAACGTTAGTAATTGTATGACGAATTATATCAAGCTCACGCAACGTAATGTTACATTCAGTAAACTGGTCTAAATCCATACGCTCTTCAATAATTTCTTTAACAGCCTTATCAACGTTTTCGTGCGAACGGTTGCTAATTGTACGAACTTTTGCCTCAGACGCGTCACAAATCATAATAATAGCGTTAATTTTAGTTTGTGGCTTAGGTCCGTAATAACAGTAGTTTTCAATGTCAAGGTCGCCGTCTGTTAACTTTCTTGCCTTAGCGTAGAAATATCTAATAGGCGTTGTGCCGTGATGTTGTTCGGCAGCGTCTGCTAACACTTCAGGTAAACGGTGCTTACGAATAAGCGACGCACCGTCACGAACGTGACCACGTAAAATATCAGTTGAAAGTTCTG
The DNA here is from genome assembly GCA_017628935.1 of Clostridia bacterium. GTDB lineage: Bacteria > Bacillota > Clostridia > Christensenellales > Borkfalkiaceae > HGM11412. The sequence continues at coordinate 3,677 of JAGBYC010000044.1, forward strand.
GCGTAAGTTCGTTGTGTGGGTTATGCCCTTGTTGGTTTTCGGTAAAGTAATTAGGGTTATTCATTTTACCGATATCGTGATAGTACGTGCAAGCACGGGCAAGTAACGGATTTTCGCCTATTGCCGTAGCGCACGATTCTACTATCGTTGCAACTTGAACGGTGTGTTGGAAAGTTCCTGGTGCACGCGTTTGAAGTTGTTTTATAAGTTTTGCTTTATGGTCGGCAAGTTCAGTTAAACGGAAGTTAGTTAACGCACGGAAAATTCTTTCCATAAACGGAAGTAATAACATCATAATACCGTCTGCCAAAAGACCACTTGCTAACGCTGAAAGCGTAACGTCAAGTAAAACCTTTAAGTCGGTAGTAAATTCTAAACAAATTGCGCTTATAATTACTGGCACTGAAACAACAAAACCCATTAATAAAACTTTAATACGACTACCTTCACCATCAATAAAGAACACGGCAGTAGTACCCGAAATAAAGTTAATAATAAGCGAAATAACCATATGGCTATCGTATTCGAATAACAGCGAACCGTTGCGCGCCGTAACGAAGTCAATTAAAAGCATAAAAATACAAAATACGCTGTTATTAAATATAGCCGAACGCCTGTCCGTAAGTAATAACGAAAGTAAAGCGCAGAATGCAAACGGACGCGCGTACGTTTTTAATAAGCCTATGCCGTAACAAATAAGTGCCGAAACGGCAAAAATAGTTGTAAGCATAAAAATATTGCTTGGTTTTTCAATGAATTCGCGTTTTTCAGAGTAATAATAAACGTAAGTTACCACCGTTAATAAAAGCACGGTTAAAACACAGTAAGCACCGTAAACTAAGTTTTCTTCTTTACTAAAAAACTCTTCAATGCCACCGTCAACGAAATTAAGTAAAACCACGCCGAATAATACGGCAACTAAAATTACCGTATGAACGAAAAACGAAAATACAGCCGTTAAATGATTTTTAATAGACCATTTGTCTTTTTTATCGTGTGTGCTCATTATTCTCCTTTATTTTTGCGTTCGCTTTCTGCGTACGCTTTAACTATTTGTGCTACTAACGGGTGACGAACAACGTCTTTATAAGTAAGATTTACCGTTTCAACCCCGTCGATATTTTTTAAAATTGACACTGCGTGTTTAAGACCACTTTTTTTGCCGGCAGGCAAGTCAATTTGAGTAACGTCGCCAGTAATTACCATACGGCTACCCTCACCCATACGCGTTAAAAACATCTTCATTTGTTCGGTAGTGGTGTTTTGCGCTTCGTCTAAAATAATAAAACTGTGCGATAACGTTCTACCTCGCATATACGCTAACGGCGCAATTTCAATTACGCCCCTTTCAAGATGTTTTAAGTACGCTTCTAACCCGAACATTTCTTGCAACGCGTCGTATAACGGGCGAAGATACGGGTCAACCTTAGTTTGTAAGTCGCCTGGTAAAAAGCCAAGTTTTTCGCCAGCCTCAACTGCAGGACGGGTTAAAATTATTTTTTCAACTTCTTTATTTTTATACGCAGTTACAGCAAGCGCCACGGCAAGATACGTTTTACCAGTACCGGCAGGGCCTACGCCAAAAACAACGGTGTTTTTATTGATGGCGTCAACGTATTTTTTTTGACCTACCGTTTTACATTTAATTTGCTTACCGCGTGAAGTTACTGCAACAACGTCTGAAACTACTTTTTCAAGCCCGTCAACGCTACCACTTTTAGCAAGTTCAATGCAATATATTACGCTTGATTTGTTTATACTTTCGCCAAGAGCAATAATGTCTGCAAGTTTTAAAATTACCTTTTCGGCAACAATTACGTCTTGCTCTATGCCCGTGATAAGAATTCCACCTTCGTCAACGTAACAAACGGTATTAGTTTCACTTGAAATAAAATTTAAGTTTTCATCGTACACGCCTAAAAGTTCGGCCAATACGTTGCTATTTAGTTTTACAACCTTTTTAATTTGAGACAATTTATCCTCCAACGTACGTTCTTCTAACGGTTAACGTAACTTCGTAGCCGTTATTAGTTTTATCGCACCTTTTTTCTACCACTTCGTTTTGAGATAAAAACGTGGCTTTTAATATAGCCTGATTTTCAATAGCGGTTGAAAAAATTTTACTTTCATAAAAATATTTTTCAGTAGTTAGCACGGTTACCACGCCTAATACCGACGACGAATATTTTTCATCTTCTCCACTTATAGTGTACGCACCTATTAAAACTGCGCCTTTTTTAACTTCACTACCAACGCTTACTTCTGCCGTGCCACGAAGAACTTTTACACTTTCAACAACACCGTCTACGTCACAAACTAACGACGTGGTTAACGGATTAACTATCGTGGCGTTGCCATTACCTAATTCCGTGTTAATAACTAAGGCGTTACCACGCTTATACACACTTACGAATTTTAAATTTTCGTTGCTTTTTAGTAAGGTTTGGGCTAAGGCATTATAATTTATATCGCTAAATTTTGACCACTTGTCTACCCCGTAGTTTTTAATTACTTGGCTAAGTTCGTTTTTTATAACTTTGCCAGAGCCTTCAAACTTAAAGCCGAAAACGTATCCGTCAAGCAAAACGCAAAGGGTTATGAACACAATAAGCGCAACGGTTAAGGCAACGTTTTTTATCGCGTACGCGATAGGAGATAATACCCCTAAGTAGCCTTTTACTTTTGTATTATAACACATATTTTTGCAAATAGCAAAAAATTTCGATAATTCGTTATAATCTATAACGAAAATACTTGAAGTTTTATTTACTACTTTAATTTTATATATCGTTACGCCCTTTCTTCTTACGAGTTCAGGAAGATACTGTATGCGCTTGCCACTAACCAAAATTTTAATTTTTAACGCGCCCTTTTTCATTCTTTAACCACCTTTAAAATTTCGCCTTTTAAGGTGGCGTCGCCATAAATAAACGACAGTAATTTTAAATTATTGCCTTCAATAATTATTTTGCCGTTTTTCACTTCAAATATTACTTTTTGATTAGTTACGTCTATTATTTTTTTAACCCCTTCAACGTGCGCGCCAAAATCACCGCATAAGGTAATTCTATACTGGCAAGGAAGGTCGGTAGTAGCAACTCCTAACGTTTTTAAAATGCTTTCATATAAACTCATAGGGTATTTATATGATTTTTTTGCCTTTAAAATGATTTAGCAAGGCTAAAATACCGTTTGCAACTTAAAAAGCGCTTGACTATATAGTAAAATTTTGATAAAATTTTTATGTTAGGCGTAAACGCTTATACCAAGGAGCAAATATGCAAAGTTTAGTTATTCCAGAAGGCTATAAATCGAAAACAGACCTTATTACAACACAAAAACAAATCAAATTTGTTAAAGACGTTTTTGAAAAAATTTTAGCCGAAAAACTCAATTTAATAAGGGTTTCTGCACCTATTTTAGTGTTTTCTGATACCGGCGTAAACGACGATTTAAACGGCGTTGAACGCCCTGTACGCTTTGATATTAAAGCGCTTGGTAGCCGTAACGCTGAAATAGTTCATTCGCTTGCTAAATGGAAGCGAATTGCCCTTAAAAAATACAACTTTCCTGTAAACAACGGTTTGTATACTGATATGAACGCAATTCGCCGTGACGATAGCGTTGATAACATACACTCTATTTACGTTGACCAATGGGACTGGGAAAAGGTTATTTCACGCGAAGATAGAACGGTTGACTATTTAAAGCAAACTGTTTCTACTATCGTAGAGGCTATTTACGAAACGGCTGAACTTGCTAAGCGCGAATTCCCTTCAATTACCGTAAACGTAAACAAAAACGTTAAGTTTATTACTGCACTTGAGGCTGAAAAAGAATATCCTACCCTTACTGGTAAAGAACGTGAAAACGCACTTGCTAAAAAATACGGCACGGTATTTTTAATGGGTATAGGCAGCAAACTTAAAAACGGCAAGTCGCACGACGGCAGAGCGCCTGACTATGACGACTGGGCTTTAAACGGCGATATTTTACTTTACAACGAGGTGTTAGACGCGTCGCTTGAAATTTCAAGCATGGGTATTCGCGTTGATGAAAAATCAATAGTTTCACAACTTACCGAGGCTAACGCGTTAAACCGTTTAGAATTCCCTTACCACAAGGCTGTTAAAAACGGCGAATTACCACTTACGATAGGTGGCGGTATAGGTCAATCGCGCCTTTGTATGTATCTTCTTTCAAAAGCACATATAGGTGAAGTTCAAGTTTCACTTTGGCCTGACGGATTAGAAGAAGAAGCAAAAAAATTAGGCGTTGATATTTTATAAAAACAATTTTAATAAAAATAAACTCTCCGTAAGGAGAGTTTTTTAATTATTTTCACTATTTTGTTGCGCTTGAAGTTTATACGCTTCACGGCGAAGTTTGCGTTGTTCGGCACGCCTAATTTCGCGTTGGCGTTTTTGTTCAAGCCTATACTCTTTAATATTTTTAGTATCGCTTGAAAAATCAATTTCAGGCAAGTCGCCAAGCATATTAAAAAGTTCGTCTAACGTAATGCTTTTTATTCTTTCACGGCCGTTATTACGGTTTGAAATACTAACCTGTTCTTTTTCGTGAATTTTGCCGTTATATACGAAAACGTTTGCCCCTTCAATAGAAGAAATTCTACCGTTAAGCATATAAATTTTTTTAATTATTTTACGAAAAAGGTCAATATCTTTATATCTAACGTCGTCAGAAAAAGCAAAAATTTTACGACTAAGCCCACCTTTATAACGCTTATTGTGTTTAAAATTTTTTTCAACAAA